>JALYWP010000222.1 GCA_030852655.1 Pseudomonadota bacterium
GCCTCGTTGAACAGATCCTCGCGCCAGAAATGGTAGTTTTCATCCATTTCGGCCACCTCGACGCTGCCGCGCTGCATCGACTGGAAAAGCATCAGATCTCCAACCACGTGCTCGCGGATCAGGTCGAGCGCCAACAGCGGATGCCGGAGGTGGTAGAGAACACCCATGAAAAGGACGACATCGAAGCGTTCCGCCAGCGTGCCGACATCGTAGACCGAGAGTTTCCTGAACTCGATATCGGCCTCGGCCACTTCGGCGGCGAAACGCGCCTGCGCCAGATAGGTCTCGTCGAAATCGATGCCGAGAACGCGATCCGCGCCTCGCCGCTTCATCTCGATCGAGTAGAAGCCAGCGTTGCAGCCGATGTCGAGCACCGTCATGCCGGTCAGGTCGCTGGGGATCGTATGGGCGAACTTCCGCCATTTCACGAACGGATAGTTGCCGAGGAAGTGGTTCGGAGCCGTCGGAATGCCGTCGAGCTCTAGATTGTGGAACCACGGACCGAGTTCTTCTATGCGGCGCCGGACCACGCTGTTGGACGGTCTCATGAACCCCTCCAATGATCATCGGCAGCAGGGCTTCGGGACCTTACGCGTAGATCGGCTGCCATCGTTCACACGGTCTCGTTGAGGCGGATCAGCTTGGCTCCCCAGTCGCCCATGACTGCGACGCTGATCGAAGCCGGGTCGATGTCGAAGCGGAAGCAACTGTCGGCCGGCAGGCCGAGCATGTGGCAGATCGCGGCCTTGATGACGTCGGCATGGCTGACCAGTACGACGGACCTGCCCGGGAAGTGGTGGGACAACTCGTCCATGCAGCGGCACATTCTGCGACGCACGTCGTCCATGCTCTCGCCCATCGGCGTGACGGCCACTGCGCGCTGGCTGTTCCAGCGATGCCAACCGGGGTCTCCATTCAGCTCGATAAAGGTCTTTCCCGACCAGGATCCGAAATCGACCTCGTCGAGCTCTTCCCGCAGCATGACGGGACCGATCTCGCACGCAACGGAGACCGCGTTGGCGGTCTCCTGCGTGCGTTCGCGGGGGCTGGAGACAATGGCGTCGAACCTTTCGGATCGCATGCGTTCCCCCAGCCGCCGCGCCTGAGCCTGCCCGGCAGACCCGAGGAACACGTTCGGCGAGCGGCCGGCGAGATAGCTGCCTACATCATCATGAGCGGCATGCCGTAAGAGGAAGAAGGTCGTCGTCATTCCGCCGCCCTCAACGCCTCGGGATGCGTGTCGGCGATGAAGGCCTGCGTCAGATGGCGTGCCTCGGCGTCGGTGAACTGCTTCGGCGGAGACTTCATGAAATAGCTGGACGGTCCCTCCAGCGCACCGGCAATCCCGCGATCGAGCGCCAGTCTGGCGCAACGGATCGCATCGATCACGACGCCGGCCGAATTGGGGGAGTCCCATACTTCCAGCTTGAGCTCGGCATTCAGCGGCACGCCTCCGAATGTGGTTCCTTCCAGCCTGATATAGGCCCATTTGCGATCTGCCAGCCAAGGCACGTGATCGCTCGGACCGACATGGACGTTACCGGGGTCCAGCGGCACGTCGAGCTGGCTCATGACGGATTGTGTTTTCGAGATTTTTTTGGATTCCAGCCGCTCGCGCTCCAGCATGTTCAGGAAGTCGGTGTTGCCGCCGAAATTAAGCTGATAGGTGCGATCCACCCTGACGCCGCGCTCGCGGAAAAGATTGGTCAGCATCCGATGAACGATCGTAGCCCCGACCTGGCTCTTGATGTCGTCGCCGATGATCGGAAGGCCCGCCTGCTCGAAGCGCTTACTCCACTCAGGTCGCGAGGCGATGAAGGAAGGAATGCAGTTGATGAAGGCGCAGTCGGCGGCCAGTGCTTGTTCGGCGTACCAAGCGGTAGCCTGCTCGGAGCCGACCGGCAGATAGGAAACCAGAATCTCCGCGCCGCTGTTGCGAAGAACCTCCGCGACGTCTGCCTCCGGCGCGTCCGATTCCTTAACCGGCCCGCGCAGATATTTGCCGATTCCGTCCAGCGTCGGGCCACGCTCCACCAGAACCCCGGTCGGCGCAACTTCGGCGAAGCGGGCAGTATTGTTCGGCTCTGCGAAAATCGCCTCGGTGACGTCCTCCCCCACCTTCCCATGCGCGACATCGAAGGCGCAGGCTACCTCGATATCCTCCGGCCGATAACCACCAAGGTCGACATGCATGAGCCCGGGCACGGGCTCGTTTTCCTGAACGCCCTCGTAGTAGCTGATGCCCTGCACCAGCGAGGAGGCGCAGTTTCCGACGCCGACGATCCCGATCCGTATTTTTCTTGATGGCATATGCCTTGCCTCGTGCGGAGCCACAGGGACGATGGTGCCGAACCAGCGATGCGCAGGATTGTTCCTAGTGAAGCCAAACTCGTTTGCGTGACGCGGGTGGATCAAATGCCACCTCCGCAAGTTCGGGCGCTTTCAGACGAGGCGTCCCGGCATGATTGTCTACGGTGACCGATGCCGGATCGAAGAGGCCGGAACCGTATCACTCTCCGTGAGGCATTCGTTGGCGCGAGCCGGCACCATGCCGCCGGGCGTCGATCGCCATGCCGTGCTCGTTCGCGCTTTCATCAGGGCGAGCGAGCTTCTCCAAGGGGTTGCCGACGCCGAATTCGAGCGCCGCGGTTTCGATGCCGGTTCGGCGCTACAAGACAGCGGCGCGGCTCTGCTGTCTGGTCTTGCGGTAGAGATCGACAGATCCTGGCGATCGCGTTTTGCGTCGCACCTGCAACTCTGCAGCCTGCCAAGATATACGGAAGAGCTGAGCCAGGCCGGCCGCATCAAGACAAAGACCGCCGAAGGTTATGCCCACTACGCACTCTACCCTGAAAGCTACCTGGAAGCGGCCCGTCGGTCCGGACTCGGGCCCGAAACATGCGTCATCGGGATCAGAAGCATAGGGACGGGCCTGGCCGCGCTTGTCGCTGCCGCGCTCGGCGCAGGACCCGCCGTCACGGTGAGGCCTAAGGGGCATCCTTTCCGCCGGGAGATACGCGCCTCAGATGATCTTCTTGGTTCGGCTGTCGCAAACACCGCGGTCCAATTCGCTGTCGTCGACGAAGGCCCCGGACTTTCCGGTAGTTCTTTCGCCAGCGTCGCGAGGTGGCTTGCCAAGCGCGGCGTCGATCTCGAACGCATCCACTTCTTCCCGAGCCATGATGGGGAGCCCGGGGACGCCGCGACTCCGGCGACGCGCAATGTCTGGCGGCGGTGCCCCCGCCATCCTGCGTGCCCTGAAGAGGTGGTCGTACAAGCACCAACAGTCCAGTCTTGGGTCCAAAACATCCTCGGTCCCTTGCGGAGACCGCTGGAGGAGTTTCCGCAGATGTCCTCGCCGCAGGACGTCCGCTTCGGAAGGCGCAAATTCCTGGCACGGAATGGAGCCGGATCGTGGCTGGTGAAGTTTGCCGGCCTTGGCGACATCGGAGAGCGGAAGCTGCATGACGCGCAGGCATTGGCGGCTGCGGGTTTCGGCCCGGAGACGGCCGGTCTTTGTTACGGCTTCTTGATGCAGCGATACATCAAGGCGACGCATCTTGATACGTCCAACGACCAGCGAAGCCGGTTCATCGAGAGGCTAGGCTCCTATTTGAGCTTCAGGGCGCAGCGGCTGGCTGCTCACGAAGGCGGTGCCTCCCTGGACGAGCTCCGTTGCATGACGGTCGAGAACACCCTGCGGTCTCTGGGCGCCGATGCTTCCGACAAAATCGCCCGGCGGCTGGGCGATTTGCCCGCCTTGGAATCGTGCGTGCGGCAAGTCCGGACCGACAACCGCCTGCAAGCTTGGGAGTGGCTTGTAACGGGAGACGGCTTTCTGAAGATCGACGCCGTCGACCATTGCGAGGGACATGATCTGATCGGCTGCCAGGACATCGCCTGGGACGTGGCGGGCGGTATCGCCGAGCATGACCTGACCGCCGCCGAAGCCGCGTCGCTATGCCATGTGATCGAAGCCTCGGGCACCAAAGTCAATGTGCCCCTGCTCG
>JALYWP010000248.1 GCA_030852655.1 Pseudomonadota bacterium
GGAGCAGGAATGTCGTCATCGACTTGTCGACGCAGCGCTCGATCGCCTGCGCGGAATTCCATACGGGCACCGAAAGCCGCGCGAGCGCATGCAGCACGCCGAGGCGCCTTGTGATCGCCTCGAACGACCCGGCGGCGATCGAACGGACCAGCACCGCGTCGGGCAATCTCTCCCCAAAGCTCGGCACCGAAAGTCCGGATTGTTGACCCGTGTCGAATGCGATTGCGGCGAGCGGTGCGGATGCCGCCATTGCGCCGCGCCTGCGCAGGCTGTGCGCCAGCCCCTTCGAGCGCGCGTCGGAATTGTCGTTGACGATGAGGATGCGCGGGATCATGCGGCCATTCCTGGATAGTCGATGCGTCGCGCGTCCAATGGATCAGCCCAGGCTCTGTTCGAGCATCATCACGTTGCGTCCGCCGGCGCGGAACGTATTCCCGGTTTCGATCGCCGTCACGACCACTTCGGCCGGGCTGAACAGCAGCGGATCGATGGCGTAGAAATCGCCCTTGAAGCGCTCGAATATCCGCGCGAAGGGCTCGCCGAAATCCCGCGAGGCTACGCTCGGCAGCTTTTCGGCGAGCGACCTGGCTTCGTCCGCCGGGCCTCTGACGAAGAGCTGGACCAGACCGCCGTAAATGATCGCATCATTGGTGCGGCCCATGGCGGTGAGGAAATCCGGATGCGGGGCAGGGATGGGGGCGGCGCCTATCCCGTCCACGATATTCTGCAGCGGATAACCGAGATCGTTGGCCTTGTGGAGAGCCACTTCCAGCACGCGCGACACGATCTGCACCGTCGCGGCGAGGCTCTGGGTCGGAGCGTAGAGGAAGGTGAGCCGGTCGGCGGGGATGCCGGTCGCGTGAGCGACCTTCAGCACCACCGCTTCGGGTGGCGGCTCCCCTGTCTCCAGCACGAGCACCGCGGAGGAGGCTGCATCTTTGTAGCCGAGTTTCTGGAACAGCGGCTCGACCCGTGCAAGCGCCCGCGCCGGGCCTGAACCCATGGCGAAATATTTGCCGCTCGACAGGTTCCAGCCGGCATATTGCGAGGCGAGGCAGGCAAGCGCCGGCTGCGAGCTGCGCACCTCCACCGTGAGCGGCCACTTCCCGAGCGAACGATCGAGCACCGCCGAAATGCTGCCGAGGCCGCCCATCGCAGCCTCTGCGATGCGCAGCCCCGCCTCGATGCTGCCCAGCACACTGGCGCCGGCGTCGATCAGGTTTTCGCCCGAGGGGCCCTTGGAAACATCGATACGCAGCTTTTCGGCATCGCGGATCATGCCGTCGACGATGCGCTGCGCATTGTCGTTCAGGGATGCCGAGCCATCCTTCATGTCGCATCTCCTTCCCAGCATCGCTGCAATTCTCTCACCTGCGCCTGCACGGATCGTCGAGTCGCGGCGGCATTCGGGCCGCGTGCAAAGACCGTGCAGATCGGATCCCCGGCGACCAGCTTCGTGCCTGGCGACTGATGGTCGGCCGTCCAGCCGGGCCAGGTGATCTTGGGAAAATGCGCTACCGGTCCGGATGCATAGGCGATCATCGACGCCATCGAATCGGCGAAGCGCGGGACGGTGTAGGGCTCGTTTCTCGCAGCCCTGAGATGCGCTTCCATCAGCGGCGCCTCGACCTTGTCGAAGATGTCGAGAGTGGCGCCCGGACGAGGGTTGATCTCGACAAGGTGGTAGCCGTCCACATTGCGGATGAAGTCGGCGCTGCATAGCCCGGTCAGGCCGGCGCGCCGCGTCAGGCCGTCGAGCCAGTTGCCGATCATCGTCGCATCCTGCCGATCGATGCGCCTCAGCCGCACCGCGCCGCCATAGCGATAGGGTGCTTCCGGCGTGGGCGACGTCCACTGCCGGCTGAAACCGATGATGCGCGCGCTCCGTCCATTACCCACGAAAAGGGCCGACATGCTTTGACCGGAAAGGAAGCGCTGGAAATAGCGAGCGGACAAGGCTTCTCCGCCGCCCCCTCCATCGTGCTGCGGCCAGTCGCCCCCTCCACCGCCTTCGGCTTGGATCCTCCCCCGTTTACGGGGGAGGGGGACCACGCGAAGCGTGGTGGAGGGGGCGGTCGAGATAAGGGCGGGAAATTCAGTGCCGTTCGCGCGGCTGATATGCGTGCCCCCGGCGCCGCCGGCAGTCTTCACCACCCAGTTCTCCGGGTCGTCCGGCGCATCCCACCGGAATTCGGGATGCGGGATACCAAGGTCGGCGCAGTCGTCTGCCAACGATCGCGGATCCTTTACGCGGCGTATCGTGGCGGCGCCGTTGCCGGCCAGCGGGAAATGGCGGGCGGCCTCGTCGACGATATCCGGCGTGCGCTCGAAGCCGGAGCCGAGAACCAGGGCAACCGGGCGGTCGGCGCCGGCCAATTCGCGAAGGGTTTCGACCAGTCGCGCCGTGTCGATGCCGTTCTGGAGATCGCCGGGAAGTTTTTTGGTGCGCTCGGCCAGTGCGACCGTGTCCGTATCGCAGAAGAAATCCGCGACCAGCGGACGGTAGCCGGCCCGCCGCGCCGCCGAAGCCAGCGCACGGCCAGAGATCGCCGCGATCAGAAGGAAGCCGGCGTTATTTGGCGATCTCGCGAGCAAATGAAAACGCGTCCTGGAAATCGAAGGTGACGGCCTTTTGCGACTCGATCATGCGTTTGAAAAGACCGAATTCCACCTTGTACTTAACGTTGCCTACGGCGAGCGGGCCGATGCCGACCGCTTTTGTCGATTCGAGCGGCTCGGCATTGGCGTTGACCGCCAGCCCTTCAATACCGGCAGGCGGCACCGCGTTCACGTCGGAAGCGATCAGCAGCTTGCCGGCGGCGGACAGTTGCTCCTTCGAGATCACCTGCACGCCTGCCTTGGCCGCCGTCAGGATAACTTCGGCCTCTTCGACCAGCGCTTTCTTCTTGGCATCTGTCGAGCCATCGACGGCATCCACGTCCACCTGGAACCGAGCCTTGATCTCGGCCGCCACCTTTTTCACCCGCTCGACGCCGTCATGGCCGGCGATGGTGACCTTGGCGCCCTCCTTGGCCGCGATCACGGCAGTGCAGAAGCCGACCACGCCGGTGGCGCCGAAGACGGCGACGCGCGTGTCCTGCAGGCCGCGCTCGAATTTCGCCTCCAGCGCCTTTTCCACCTTCGCGACCATAGCCGCGGCCGTTGTGAAGGAGCCGGCCGGATCGGCGAACACCGAAACCTGGAAGGGCGGCACCATCGCCTTCTTCGCCGCCTCGAACATGTCGAGCGCAAGCGAGACGTCCTTGCCGCCGATGAAAATGCCGGTGTCGGCACCGGCATCCGGCGGACGCGAGAAGATGGCGTCCTGCACGAGCCCGGTCACTTCGCCGGGACCGACGCCGACATAGGGCAGGACGGCGTCGAAACCGGCGTCGAGCGCCATGTTCACGTCGAACGGACTCATATGCGCCAATGGCGTCAACATGTGGAGGATGTGCTTACGAGGCATTCTGAAGTCTCCGCCTTGGGTAGCGCCCCTGCCGTTTTCTTACGTGATCGCGAGCCGGATGATGTTCCGGCATCAACTGCCGACGAGGTTCAGGCCGGTGGAACTGATCTCGGCGCCCGAATTCCGGCCGCGGACGATCCTTACCTCCATGCCGTCCTCGACGACTTCGCTGGCAGCGGCAACCATCGTCTCCGCTGCGGCTTGCGACGCCGCGAAGGCGAAGCCGGTCGGGCCCCACGAACTCTGGCCGATGCCGACCGCGCCTGCTGCCGCGAGGCGGCTGGCCGATCTCTCCACACGCTTCGAGGTGAAGATGCCGCCCTGAGCCGGTGCGAAATGTTCGCCGACGAGCATCTGGATCGCCGTGACCGCCGCGCCGAACGTGTCCAGATCCTGCTCGACCAGCGCCGGCATGACGCCGGTCAGCACGTGTCGGCAAATCTCGCCGACGCCACTTGCGGGGAAGGGCGCAAGGGCGCGGAACGCCTCGATTTCCTGCTCGCCATGCAGCCCGTCCTGTGTCGAGTCGAGAATAAGCATGACGCGCCATTCCTCGGGAAAGGCCAGCCGCGCCACGACGGGCGGGGGCCTGCCGCTGCCGTCATTGCCGGCATCGACGATGACGCCTCCATCGGCGAAGGTTGCGATGCCGATGCCGGAGCGGTTGCCGCGCGCAAGCAGGGTTGCGTCGCCGTCAGGGTCGAGCGGCAGGCCGTGCAGCGTGCGCAGGGCCGCGGCCACCGCGAGCGCGATCTGGGTGCCGGATCCGAGCCCGGCATGGCGCGGAATCGCTTCCTCGATCACCAGCCGATGTTGCGCGCGGATGCCGAGACGCCTCGCCATGGCGGCGAGATGCGCGCCTGCCCGATCGCTCTCGGGACCGATGACGGCCGTCTCGCCCGCTCGTGACAAGCTAACGACCGTTTCCGGCTCGCACAGCGGCAGACCGAGGCTGCCGAAGCGCCGTCCGCTGCCGCCGCTTGGGTCGAGAAAGCCGAGATGGAGGCGGGCGGGCACTCTTATGGTAACAGAATTCGACATCTGCCCCCCGGTGGGTGCATCATGTGCATCACGGAAGTTTTAGGTGCCCGACGCTATGATAACGGCTTTCACCTCGAGGGCAAGCGAGAGTCCTGAACTTGCTTCCGCAACCGATGCCAGGCCAAACGATCAGCGGAGGTCGAAATGAGCGAGAGAGCCAAGGAACGGGTCTATTCAGACGCCGAGGTCGCCGAATTCCTGCAGAAGAACCTGCCGAAATGGCACTATGAGAACGGTTGGATACGCAGGAAATACAAGACCCATGGCTGGAAATCGACCCTGATGGTCATCAACACGGTCGGCCATCTGGCCGAGGCGGCGTGGCACCATCCCGACATCACCGCTTCCTACGCCTGGGTCGAGGTGCGGCTGATGAACCATGCTGCAAAGGGAATCACCGACAAGGATTTCGAACTGGCGAGAAAGATAGAGGATGTCGTCCAGTGGCAGCCGGGCAAGGAAGGCGGTGCGCTGGAGGGCACGCCGCCGACCGACCAGCGCTTCGCCTATGTCAAATACGATTGATCGTTGCTGACAACTTTAGCTATTCTGGGAAATGTGGGGGTTCACGGCCTAAAAGGTTTCGTCTAAAATCGGGCCGGCACCAGAAAGTAGTATAGTGGATGGCGGTTGCTTGGATCGGCAACCGGGAGACTCTGTTGGAGCGCGCGGTCCGGCATGCCGCCGCGCTGTTGCATTCGAGCCGGTGCCCGGTTTTCAGCATAGACACGGAAATACACGGTACGCGCGCGGCGATTGCGCTTGCGGAGCGGGTAGGGGCTTCGTACGACCATGCCGACGGCGCCGGGCTTGCACGCGAGACGGCGCTGCTGACCGACAGG
The DNA here is from genome assembly GCA_030852655.1 of Pseudomonadota bacterium. GTDB lineage: Bacteria > Pseudomonadota > Alphaproteobacteria > Rhizobiales > Rhizobiaceae > Mesorhizobium_K. Next base: position 5,353 of record JALYWP010000248.1, read on the forward strand.
GGCGGCATGTTCGTCGCGCCGGGAGAGGTGCGCAGGCGTGCCGATGTCGTGGCGATCGTCGGCGAACTGCCCGAAATCCATCGCGGCTTCGTTGCTGAACTGGCGGATACGGTTCCCGATCTCAACGCCAGCAACAAGCGCGAATTCTTCCTGATCGGCGACGGCAGGACGCGGGCCCCGCCGCTCAGCGGCCGCAAGGCGACCCGGCTTGCCTGTGGAAAAACCGGCATCGGCGGCACGCTTGCCGCGCTGCGGGCGCAGTGCGCAGGCCGACAGGTCGCGGCGCGGGTATCGAATTTCGCCCGTTTCCAGGCCGCGCTGGCGGGCGCAAAATTTCCGGTCTTCCTGTTTTCCGGCCATTGCGCCGATGTGCTGGCGCTTGAGATGCTGCAGGGGCTGCTCGCCGACCTCAATCGCAAGTCCCGCGCCTCCGCGCTGCATCTGCCGGCCAGCGAATCGGGCTGGGGCAGCACGCTCGCCTCGACTTGGATGACCGGATTTCCGCTGCGTACAGGCTTTGCGCGCGGCTTTCCCGAATACGATCCTTGGCGCTTCGATGCGGCACGGCAGATTGCTGAAGGGGAGGCGGATTTCCACCTCTGGATTTCGGCGGATGCGAGGAAGCCGTCGGCGCTCGGCAACGGCTTGCAACTGGTCGTCCTGACCGAGGCGGAGCGGCCGGTCGCCGGCGCCGAGGTCACCTTCGCCATCGGCAGGGCCGGCGTCGATCATGACGCGGTCGCCTATTCGGCCCGTACCGGCAGCCTTGTCCATGTTCCTGCCGGGGCCGCCACCCAGCGTCCCTCGGCCGCCTCGATCCTCCGCTCGATCGCCGAGCACGTTCCGGCGGGCGCGGGACTGCCATGCTGACCAGGATCAAGGGCGGCGAGATCGTCGATCCGGCGGGTGGCCGCATCGGCAAGGGCGATCTCTGGATCAGGGACGAGGAGATCGTCGAGGCGCCGCGCGGCGGACGCGCCGACCGGACCTTCGATGCATCCGGCTGCATCGTGATGGCCGGCGCCATCGACATCCACTCGCATATCGGCGGCGGCAATGTGAACACGGCGCGGCTTCTTCTGCCCGAAGAGCACAAGGCGCACCAGGCGCGGCCGGCGGCGACGCCGCTCTCCAATGCCGGCTGGTCGACCTTCGAGACCGGCTGCCTCTACGCGAAAATGGGCTTCACCACCGTCGTCGAACCGGCAATGTCCCCGAACGCCGCGCTCCACACCCATCTCGAACTCGCCGACATCCCGATCATCGACAAGGCGACCCTTGCCATTCTCGGCAACGACGACTTCCTCCTGTCGATGATCCGCGACTCCGCCTCGCAGCGCATGATCGAGGACTATGTCGCCTGGACGGTGGCTTCGACGCGGGCGCTCGGCGTCAAGGTCATCAATGCGGGAGCGGCGACCGCCTTCAAGGAGAATGTGCGGACCTTCTCGCTGGACGACGTCGTGCCGTCCTACGGCGTCAGTTCGCGCAAGATCGTCAAGACGTTGCAGGCGGCGGTGGACAGGCTCGGAATCCCGCACCCGCTGCATGTCCACTGCAACAATCTCGGCGCGCCGGGCGCGGCGGACACCGCAGCTGCGACGATCGCTGCGGCCGAAGGAGTTCCGCTGCATCTCGCGCATCTCCAGTTCTACGGCTACGGTACGGAAGGAAAGCGCAAATTCTCCTCCGCCGCTGCGCGGCTGGCCGAACTGGTCAACACGACGCCTGAAGTGACCATCGACATCGGACAGGTCATGTTCGGCCAGACCGTCACCATATCGTCGGACGTGATGCGGCAGTTTGCTGCGCGCGGCACTGCGCATCCGAAGAAATTCGTCATCCACGACGGCGACGGCAATGGCGGCGGCATCGTGCCCTACCGCTACCGCCCCGACTATTACTCCACGGTGCAGTGGGCCGCTGGGCTCGAACTCTTCCTGCTGATCACAGACCCGTGGCGCGTCTTCTTCACCACTGACCACCCGAACGGCGCGCCATTCACCGCCTATCCGCAACTCTTCGAACTGCTCATGAGCCGCGATGCGCGCAACGAGGCAGCCTCGACGCTTTCCAAGGCGGCACTCTCGCATTCGACGCTTGCCTCGGTCGATCGCGAATACACGTTCGAGGAGATCGCCATCATGACGCGCGCCGCGCCTGCGAAACTGCTCGGGCTCGCCGACCGCGGTCATCTCGGCGCGGGCGCCGTCGCTGATATTGCCGTCTATCGGAAGGGCACAGACATCGCCAAGATGCTCGGACGGGCGGCACTCGTGTTCAAGAACGGCGACCTCGTCGTCAAGGACGGCGAGATCACCCATTATCGCTGGGGCAGGGCGCTGAGGCTCAATCCTCCGCCGGACCGTGCAATCGTCAAGCGGCTCGGCGACTATCACGAGGGCCGCTACGGCCTGTCGCTCGACCAGTTCACCTTTCCCGATTCCGCCATCGCACGGGACGAACCTTTCCGGGAGGTTCCATGCCGCGCCTGAAGGTCAATGGAGTAACGATCGACGATACCTTTGCCGAGGCCTTCGGCATGCGCGCCACCGCGCTCGTCATCACCGGGCCGAACCGCAAATGGGCAAGGCAGGCGGCGGTCACCATGACCGGCTTCGCCACATCGGTCATCGGCTGCGGCTGCGAGGCGGCGATCGATGTCGAGTTGGCCCCGTCGCAGACGCCGGATGGCCGCCCCGGCTGCCGGGTGATGATCTTCGCGGTCAGCACCGACGAGTTGCAGAAGCAGTTGCAGAACCGCGTCGGCCAGTGCGTGCTGACCTCGCCGGGCAGCGCCTGCTTTGCCGGGCTCGACGGGGCCAACGAGCTGAAGCTCGGCTCGGCACTGCGCTATTTCGGCGATGGCTGGCAGATTTCGAAAAAGCTCGGCGGCAGGCATTATTGGCGCGTCCCCGTCATGGACGGCGAGTTTCTGTGCGAGGCGACGGTCGGCATGACCAAGGAGGCGGTCGGCGGCGGCAATCTCCTGCTGCTTGCGGGCAGCAACGCCAAGGCATTGGCTGCTGCCGAGGCAGCCGTGGCGGCGATCAACGAGGTACGGGGCGCGATCATGCCGTTTCCAGGCGGCATCGTGCGCTCCGGTTCGAAGGTCGGCGGCAAGTACAAGGGCATGATGGCTTCCACCAATGACGCCTTTGCGCCGACGTTGCGCGGCGTGACGAAAAGCGAACTCGATCCCGACGTAAACGCGGTGCTCGAAATCGTCATCGACGGTGAGACCAGCGACGCGGTCGCGGCCGCCATGCGCGCCGGCATCGAGGCGGTCACCGAACTGGGGCCGGAAAAGGGGGCGTCGCGCATCAGCGCCGGCAATTACGGCGGCAAGCTTGGCAAGTTTCACTATCACCTGAAGGATCTGCTGCCATGAAAGCGCTGACCTTCACGCTTCGCGGGGAGCCGCCCGAGCGGCTCGACCTTTCGCCGCTGACGCCGCATGGGCTGGCGGGGCTCGACAAGCGAACCATCGGCGACATCCGGCTCGGCCAATCGAAGCTTGCATCGACGGTCGGCGACGTCTTCCGCATTACCGGCAGCGATGCGGGCCGCATCGTGTTCGACGGCGGCAGCCGCCGCTTCGATGGCGTGGGCACGGGCCTGACCGAAGGCGCGATCCGTGTCGCCGGCGATGTCGGCGCGCAGGCCGGGCGCGCGATGCGCGGCGGGCAGCTCATCGTCGAAGGCGATGCCGGCCCTCATGCAGGCTCCGGCATGCGCGGCGGCAGGTTGGAGGTTCTGGGCAGCTCCGGCGACCATCTTGGAGGGCCGCTGCCAGGCGAACTCGCCGGCATGAATGGCGGCGTGCTCGTCGTGCGGGGCAGGGCAGGGGCGTTTGCCGCCGACCGTATGCGCCGCGGCCTGATCGCGGTGTTAAAGGGCTGCGGAGACAATGCCGGCAGCCGCATGATCGCCGGCACGCTGGTGGTGGCCGGCGGCGTCGGCGAAATGCCGGGCTACCTCATGCGGCGCGGCTCCATCCTGCTCGACCGGGCGCCCGAGAGCCTGTCCCCGAGCTTCGTCGAATGCGGCGCGCCGGACAGCGTCTTTGGCGCGCTCATCGATCGCCACCTGGTCGCCGATGGCATCCTCAGGCGGCCGCTGCTCGGCAAGGCGCCGCGCAAGTTTGGCGGAGACAATGCCGTGCTAGGCTTGGGCGAAATTCTGTTTCCGGCCTGAGAGTGCTGCAAATGCAGACCGACCCGACGCGACGCAAAATAGTGGGAGGGATTGCTGCTCTTGGCGCGGCGTTGCCCTGCAGCTTCGCCCACCGCGCATTTGCCGCAACCGACGCGGAATTTGCTCTCCGCGAAATTGCCGACGGCGTTTTCGCGTTCCAGGGCGTGGACGAGACGATGCATCCGGGCAATGAAGGCGCGATCTGCAATCTCGGCCTCGTGGTGGGCGCTGACGCGGCAGCGGTGATCGACAGCGGCGGCAGCCTGGTCGAGGGGCAGGCTTTCGCTGACGCCATTGCCAAGGTTACGGACAAGCCGGTCCGCTACCTGATCAACACCCACATGCACCCGGATCACATTTTCGGCAATGCGGCGTTCCGGGCGCTCGGTCCGACCGTCGTTGGCCACCGCAACCTGCCAGCGGCGCTCGAAGCGCGTGGCGCCTATTATCTGCAAAGCTACCGTGACCAGCTCGGCGACGCGCTCATGGAAGGCATAGAAATCGTGCCGCCGACGCTGCTGGTCGACGACGTGCTGGAACTCGATCTCGGCGGGCGCGTGATCGAACTCAAGGCCTGGGAGGCCGCCCATACCGACAACGACCTGACCGTTCGCGATGCCATGAGCGGCACGTTCTTCGCGGGCGACCTGGTCTTCATGGGACACCTGCCGACGATAGACGGATCGCTGCTCGGCTGGCTTCGCCAGATGGACACGCTCGCCGCCGTCGATGCCCGGCGCGTCGTGCCCGGCCACGGCCCGGTCTCGAGCGATTGGCCGGAAGCCCTACAAGCCGAACGGCGCTATTTCGAGGTTCTTGCCGGCGACCTCCGCAAGGCGATCAAGGAAGGGACGCCTCTGGCCGAAGC
>JALYWP010000249.1 GCA_030852655.1 Pseudomonadota bacterium
GTCTCGACCATGCCGACGACGCCGCCCGCCGGGCCGGACAGCAACGCGTCCTTGCCCTGGAACATATCGGCGGCGGTGAGGCCGCCCGAGGACATCATGAACATGAGTCTTGGATTTTCGCTCGCGGCCGAGCGCTCGCTTCGCTCGCTGGCCTCCGCGAGGGCGGCCTGACCGGCCGAAAAGGAGATTGGCGTCGGCGCCATTCCCAGTTCTCCCGCCACCTGGCTGACATATCGCGACAGGATCGGCGACAGATAGGCGTCCACCACGGTGGTGTCGCCCCGCCCGACGAGCTTCACCAGCGGCGAGACCTCGTGGCTTACCGAGATCTGCCCGAAACCCGCCTTGCGGCAGACCTGCGCCACGGCTTGCTCGTGCTCGGGGAATTTCCACGCATGCATGAAGACAATGGCGGCGGCGTCGATGCCGTCCTTTCGCGCCTGTTCGATCGCGGGCTTGACCGCCTCGATGTCGAGCAGCCTCTCCACCGTGCCGTCGGCGCGCACGCGCTCGTCGACTTCGACAACGCGCTCGTAGAGCTGCTCGGGAAGGATGATCTCCTTGGCGAAGATATCGGGGCGCGCCTGATAGGCGATGCGCAGCGCATCGCGGAAGCCCTTGGTGATCAGGAGCAGGACGCGGTCGCCCTTGCGCTCCAGAAGCGCGTTGGTGGCGACGGTGGTGCCCATCTTGATCTCGCCGACCAGGCCGGCCGGGATCGGCTCGCCCCCGGCGAGGCCGAGCAGGTCGCGGATGCCCTGGATCGCGGCGTCGCGGTAGGCCTCCGGATTTTCGGAGAGCAGCTTGCGCGGATGAAGTGCGCCGTCCGGATCGCGGCCGATGATGTCGGTGAAGGTGCCGCCCCGGTCGATCCAGAAATCCCACTGCTTCGCCGGCATCGCCGTTCTCCCGGAACCCATGTTGATTTTCGTGCGAAGTGACGTATAAATCAGAACGATGATATTTCGTCAATGTTTTGTAGATAAACTGCTTCGGTGACATGACCAGGAAGCCTGCTTCGATCGGACCTATCGTTTCGGCGGCCCATCTCGCCGAAGGCCAAGTCCCCGCCCTCTCGGAAATCGAGTTCGCGCTGACGGTGCTTTCCAACGCATTCCAACGCTGGACGGTGCGCGGCATGAGTGCCGCCGGCGTGCCGGGACTGGCGGCGATCGACGTGCTGGTGCTGCATGCCGCCAACCATCGCGATCGCGAAAAGACGCTCGCCGACATCTGCATGATGTACAATGTCGAGGACACGCATATCGTCGCCTATGCGCTGAAGAAGCTGGAGGGCCTGAAGCTGATATCCACAGGCCGGCGCGGCAAGGAGAAGACGGTAAAAGTCACCAGGGCCGGCGCCGAGGCCTGCCGGCGCTACCGCGAGGTGCGGGAGGGGCTGCTGGCCTCCAGCGTCAAGGGGCTTGCCTTCGACGAAAAGGACCTGAGCCACGTGGCCGCGCTTATGCGTGCGCTATCGGGCCAATATGACCAGGCCGCGCGGGCGGCGGCGAGCCTTTGACTGTCGCTACTGACGAATTGTTAAATGCCGCAATTCGATGTGACGAAACGTAATCACGGAAAAGTCATTTCTCTCTGCGAACGCCCCATCTCGCTGGGGGCGTCTCTGAAGGAGATTGTCATGAAGAAACTTGTTTTCGCTTCCGTGTCCGCCCTGGCATTGCTCAGCGTCGCGGCGTGCAGCGACACTGCCGACAACACGACGACCCAGGGTGTGCCGGACGCGACCACGACCGAGCCGGCCCCGATGGATGCGGCTCCCGCCGATCCGGCCACCCCGCCGGCGACCGACGACACGACGACGCAGGGCATCGCGCCGACACCCGAGACCGGGACGGGCGGCGACATGCAGACCAGCGACCCGGTCGCGCCTGCACCTGTCGAGCCTGCACCGGCGCAGTAAGCCGGGCCGGCAATCAGGAAAGGCCGGTTCCTCCCACCGGCCTCTCCTTGCGGTGCGAAGCCATCGCGGTCGGGGAGATCGTCGACAAGGCACGCCTCGCCAAATGGAATGTTTCCGCTTATGGAAACGCCATGTCGATATGGCGATTTCTCAAGCGCGTGACAGCTTCCGCGACCTCCGGCGTAAACAGCGTCGTCGAGGCCGTGCGCACCACGTTCACGGGCGACCCGGATCTGCGTCGCCGCGTCGCGTTCTCGGTCGCTATGATCGCGCTGTCGGCGAAGATGGCCAAGGCCGACGGCGTCGTCACGGATGACGAGTTTCGCGCTTTCCAACAGATATTCGATGTTCCGGCTTCCGAACGGAAGAACGTCGCGCGGCTCTACGATCTCGCCAAGCAGGACATTGCCGGCTTTGAGACCTATGCCAAGCGCATGGCGGGGCTTTGCGGCACCGGCCATGCGAACTGCGCCATGCTGGAAGACATTCTCGACGGGCTTTTCCATATCGCCAAGGCGGACGGCCTGCTGCACGAGCGCGAGGGCCGCTTCCTGCACCGCGTCAGCCAGATATTCCGCATCGAGGAAAGCCGCTACCAGAGCATACTGGCGCGCCATGCCCGGCTCGGCGACGCCGACCCGTGGCTGATCCTCGGCATCGAGCGCGACATCCCCTTCGACGAAGTGAAGAAGCGCTACCGCAAACTCGTCGCGGCCAACCATCCCGACAAGCTCCTGGCGCGCGGCCTGCCGGAGGAATTCATCAAGATCGCCACCACCAGGATCGCCGCGATCAACGCCGCCTATGAGATGATCGAGCGCGGGCTGAAGGCGGCATGAGCGGCTTCTCGCCAGACCATGCCGGGGCGGAGGTTCGCGTCTCGCCAAATTTCGGCCCGCGCCTGGGCACCTCGCGTCCCGACACGATCATCCTGCACTATACCGGCATGCAGTCGGGCGCCGCGGCAGAAGCATGGCTCTGCACGGCGGAATCGCAGGTCTCCTCGCACTATCTGGTGCATGAGGACGGCCGGGTCGTGCAGATGGTTCGCGAAAGCGACCGCGCATGGCACGCCGGCAAGAGCTTTTGGCAAGGCGCCACCGATATCAATTCGCAGTCCGTCGGCATCGAGATCGTCAATCCGGGGCACGAATTCGGTTATCGGGGCTTTCCCCGCCGGCAGGTTGTCGCCGTCATCGGGCTCTGCAAGGGCATTGTCGCCCGCCACGGTGTTCCGCCGCAGCGCGTGCTTGCCCACTCCGACATCGCGCCGGGCCGCAAGGTCGACCCCGGCGAGAAGTTTCCCTGGCGGAAACTCGCCGAGGCCGGCATCGGCCATTTTGTCGCGCCGGCGCGCGCCGGCGGTAAGCCGGTGCTCGGTCCCGGCGACAGCAATGCCGCGGTCGAGGAACTGCAATCCATGCTGTCGCTCTATGGCTACCTGATCGACATCACCGGGGTCTTCGATCGACAAACAGGCGTTGTGGTGGCTGCTTTTCAACAACATTTCCGCCAGCGCCGCGTCGATGGCCTTGCCGATCGCTCGACGGTCGACACGCTGCGCCGGCTGCTGCTGGCGTTGCCGGCAGGGGCGGCCTGACGCGTATCGTTCCAACTGTCGCGAACGCCATCGGTTACAATTTGTAATCCAAAGTGACTTGCTCCGTCATTTTTGGCCCAAGGTTCCCCGGCACGCCGTGCCCATGCACCGCCGGCGACTCGCTTCCGCAGTTCCGGCCTGGATAGAGAAACCCGCGCGTATCCTCTGCGTGCGGACGGATGACGACAGGAACTCATGAGAATATTGACCGCTTCAGCGGCAGCGCTGGCTGCCGGCCTCACGACGTTTGCCGCGAACGCCCTGGAGGAGGGGGCTCAGCAGACGTCCATGATTTCGGCGACGCCGAACGATACGACCACCACCCGACCGGATGTTGCCCAAGAGGAGGAAAAAGGCAAAACCGGAGAGGTCGGAGGGGCAGAATCGAAAACCGCGCGCGGCCTGACCGCCGAGGAGGTGTTTCACGCCGCAGAGGCCTACAAGGCGGATCAGCGCGATCTGCCCTACCGGCCGATCATCGAACGCTATGCGTCGCTCAACGGCGTTCCGCTGCCTCTCGCGCATGCGGTGATCACGGTGGAGAGCAACTATCGGCCCGATTCGCTCGGCAAGGCCGGCGAGGTGGGCCTCATGCAGATCAAGCCGACGACCGCGAAGCTGATGGGCTATGACGGCACGACGACCGGACTGTTCGATCCCGAGACCAACATCAAGTATGGCATGAAGTATCTCGGCAAGGCTCGCAAGCTCGGCGGCGGCACCACCTGCGGCACGATCCTGAAATACAATGCCGGCCACGCCGCCAAGCGCATGAACCCGATCTCGCAGGATTATTGCGACAAGGTAAAGCGCCATCTCGTGGACTCCGACGGCTGGACCCGCACCGCCGGAATATGACGGAAGGGTCGGCCGCGGCGCCAATCTTGACTCGCGCTTCGGCTTTTTTGTTGCGTTTGCCGCTGCGAATGCCTTTATACGCCCTGCCAGCCGGCCGGGCGGCCGCACCAGCAGGAGCCGAAAGGCTGCGGGTGAGGAAAGTCCGGGCTCCATGGAGACACGGTGCCGGTTAATGGCCGGCGGGGGCGACCCCAGGGAAAGTGCCACAGAAAGCAAACCGCCACGGTTTCCGTGGCAAGGGTGAAAGGGTGGGGTAAGAGCCCACCGCGCGACTGGCAACAGGAGCGGCAGGGCAAACCCCACCGGGAGCAAGACCGAATAGGGGCGGTTGAGGGGCAACCCTCGGGGCTGTTTCCAGCTCACCGTCCGGGTAGGTTGCGTGAGGCCGGCGGCAACGCCGGTCCAAGACGAATGGCCGCCACGTTCTCCGTGCTGCAAGGCGCGGAGGGCCATACAGAACCCGGCTTACAGGCCGGCTGGCAGTTCTGTCTCCGCTGCGAGAAGCTTGCGGTTCCTTGCTGACTGCAGGGTTTGATCGTGCATTCCGTACGCAAGGAGCCGACCCATGGGCATCGACAAGCGCAGCATCACGCTCTCTCCGGAAGTAGCCGCTGCCGTGGATAGCGCGGTGAAAGCAGGCGAATACGCTTCCGACAGCGAAGTGATCGGCGATGCGCTGCGCGAATGGAAAGAGCGGCGCGAAAATCACGGCTATACGATCGCCGAACTACGCGGGCTGATACAGGAAGGCATCGACAGCGGACCGGGCCGGTTCTCCTCCATTGAGGAGATCAAGGCGGAGGCGCGCAGACGTTTGGAGCAGCAGCGCCGCCGCGCATCATGAATCGGCTTCCGGTCACGCGCACAGACAGGGCCGAAGAAGATCTGGTCGAAATCTGGCTATATATCGCGCATGAGAATCCGGCTGCGGCCGACCGGGTGCTCGACGAGATCGATGCTCGCTTGCAGGAACTATCGCTGATGCCGCTGTCCGGCCCTGCGAGAGGCGATTTTCTGGCCGGCACAAGGCATCTCGTGATCGGCAATTTCCTGGCTCTTTACCGGGTCGAGGAAACCGGCGTTGTGGTAACGCGCGTGATGCACGGGAAACGAGACATCAGGCCGGACGATCTTTAAGAGGAACTGCCCAGCGCCGCCTCGATCGCCTTCCAAAGCTCTTCCGCCGGTTCGCCGCCGGCCGACAGCCTGACGAAGCCCGGCGTCGGTCCCGCCATGCGCATGTGCCGCCGGATTGTCCGGACCGCTGTCATGTTGCTGAGACATCCGCCGATTAATGCCCCTTCAGCAGTGAAGGGAAAAAGACATGGCAGCAGCCAGGCACAGCACGCCGCTAACCGCTCATCGCAACAGCGACGACAACAAGTGGTACTATCGAATTCACCGGTCCGACGAGGCCGGGCCGGCCGTCGGGCCGTTCCATTCCGTGGAAGAGGCGATCGAAGCCAGCAGGCGCTTCCTTTCGATCAACGAGGCCGATTCGAAATAAGGCGCTTGCAGGTGAAAGGACCCGCCCGCTAAAGCGCGTCGCGATCTTTCAGATTCGCTTGCTGCGCTTCAGGCCTGTTTTTACGCATGTCTTTGCCCCGAAACCGGGACCACTTTCGCGAGACATGCTTCAACCCAGCGCCGCCTCGATCGCCGACCACAGTTCCTCCATCGGCTCGCAGCCGACCGACAGCCTGACGAAGCCCGGCGCCACGGCATCGCCCCAGCGGGCGCGGCGTTCGGCAGAGGTGTGGACACCGCCGAAGGAGGTCGCGGGCTGGATAAGCGCGCAGCCGTCGATGAAGCTTTCCGCCACATCCTCCGATTCCAGCGTCAGGCCGATCAGGAAGCCGAAGCGCTCCATCTGGGCGCGTGCCAGATTGTGCGATGGGTCGCCCTCGAGGCCGGGAAAGCGCAGCGCCTTCACCTTCGGATGGCCCTTCAGCCGCCGCGCGATGGTTTCCGCCGACGAGCACATGCGGTCGAAGCGGACCTCCAGCGTCTCCAGCCCGCGATGCACCAGCCATGCCTCGAACGGGCCGGGGATCGCGCCGGAGAGCTTTCGCCATTCCTTGGCGGCTGCGATGGCCGTCTCGTCGCGGCTGGCGACGTGGCCGAACAACGCGTCGGAATGGCCGTTGGGCGCCTTGGTGTCGGCGGCGACCACGATGTCGGCGCCAAGGTCGAGCGGGCGCTGGCCATAGGGCGTCATCGTCGTGTTGTCGGCGGCCACGATTGCGCCCGCCGCATGGGCAGCCGCCGCGACCGCCGCGATGTCGCAGATATCGAGGCCGGGATTGGCCGGCGTCTCGATGAAGACGAGGTGATAATTGTCGAACCCGCCATCGAGGAAATTCGCGGTCGCACGCAGGTCGAACGACACGCCCATCGGCTTCAGGAAGCGTTCCGCGAGCACGCGCGTCGTGTAGTAGCCGTCGGAGGGCAGGAGGACCCGGTCGCCGCTCTTCAACTGGCTGAAGAACACCGCCGAGATCGCCGCCATGCCGGACGGGAAGGCGACCGCCGGCGCGTCCTCTAGATGCGACAACATCTCCTCGACCGCATCCCAGGTCGGGTTGTCGAAGCGCCCATATTGCGCAAAGCCGGCCGGATTGCCCGGCAGGTTGAACATCGCAGCCACCGTCAACGGCAGGGGTACCGGATCGCCCTTCTTCAGCTTGCGCCGCCGCAGGTGGGGAAGCTTGGCTGCGCGGGCGGATGGACTGACGGTCATGGCATGCTCTTTGGATGATGCTTCGGCAACGATGGTTGAAGGAGCGAAACTGTGGACGCTATGCGGCAGCCTGCCGTCCCGCAAGTGCAGGAGTGGGTCCGAATCCGGTCAATAAACCCTTCATTAGGCTTAATGGAGGATAAAGGAGAGGATGCCCGGCGCTCCGTCTTCGCAGGCGAGTTTTCAGGCAGGCGTGCATGCTGTTCCCGTTGACGCCCATATCGCCCCATGTTATCCCATTCAGCCAATCAGGTTCCAGTTCCCGTTACGAGTAGAGCGCGCGCGAAGCGGGCGGCCGCAGGGCCGCGCGAGATGCATGCGCATGGCCGGGAGCGGAACAGGTTTTGCGGCAGGGGCCGCGCTGCGGAGGCGCGGACGCGATGACCAGATGGGCCTCGGCGGAAGCGGCTGTAGAGAGTGATGAACCGGTTTCTGTCCAGTGCGGTGAACAGGATCGACGCGAAGGGGCGGGTCTCCGTGCCGGCGCATTTCCGCACGGTCGTGCAGCAGAGGGGATATTCGGAACTCTACGCCATCCGCCAGCTCGACGTGCCAGCGCTGGATGTCGGGGGGCTCGACCTGCTCGACCGCTACGAGGAGAGGATGAAGCTGGAGGATCCCTTCCTGCAAACGGCGGACGACATGTCCTTCTTCGTGCATGGCGACGGCGCCTTCCTGAAGCTCGACCAGGACGGGCGCATAACGGTGACCGATTTCATCCGCGAGCATACGGGGATTTCCGCGGAAGTGGCTTTCGTCGGGCGCGGCAATTTCTTCCAGATGTGGGAGCCGGGAAAGCTCGCCGCCTACGGTGCGGAGGTGAGGGCGCGGCTTTCGCGGCTGCGGCGAGGAGAACCGGAATGATGGCTGGCCACGGCGGAGGTGACTCCGCGGTTGGCGGACCGGCCCGCCACATTCCGGTTCTCCTTGCCGAAGTGCTTTCGGCGCTTCAACCCGCCGCAGGACAGACGATCGTGGACGGCACGTTCGGGGCCGGCGGCTACACGAGGGCGTTGCTCGCGGCAGGGGCATCGGTGGTGGCCATCGACCGCGATCCCGATGCGATCGAAGCCGGGCGCGCGCTTGAAAGGGAAGCCGCCGGACGGCTGCGGCTCGTTCAAGGCCCGTTCTCCCATCTGGATGAGGCGGTCGATGCGGCCGACGGCGTGGTGCTCGACATCGGCGTGTCCTCCATGCAGGTCGACGAGGCGGAGCGCGGCTTTTCGTTCCGGGCCGATGGACCGCTCGATATGCGCATGGCGCAATCGGGTCCGAGTGCCGCCGACGTGGTCAATCGCTTCAAGGCGGGCGATCTCACCCGCATCTTCGGCCTGCTTGGCGAGGAGCGTCACGCCGGCCGCATCGCGCGCATGATCGAGAAGCGCCGCGAAGCCCGGCCGTTCGAGCGCACGCTCGATCTCGCCGGCGCCATCGAGGCCCATGTCGGCCGCAAGCCGGGCGACAAGATCCATCCTGCCACCCGCGTCTTCCAGGCGCTGCGCATCTTCGTCAACGACGAACTTGGCGAGCTGGCGAAAGCGCTGTTCGCCGCCGAGCGCGCGCTGAAGCCCGGCGGGCGGCTCGCCGTGGTGACCTTCCATTCGCTGGAGGACCGCATCGTCAAGCGTTTCATCGCCGACCGCTCCGGCAATCCGGCCGGCTCGCGCTTCCTGCCGCAGACTAAGGAGAAGGCGGCGACCTTCGACAAAAGCGGCGGCGCGATCTCCCCTTCGGAGGCTGAGGTCGAAGCCAACCCCCGCGCGCGCTCCGCCAAGCTGCGCGCCGCGGTCCGCACAGGGGTTTTGCCTCGCGCCGCGGACTTCTCGATCTTCGGCCTTCCAAGACTTCCCGAAATCCGGCTTTCGGCTGAGAGGTAGTAACAGTGTTTCGTACCAGCGACATCGTCCTCATCGCCGTCATGGTCGCGGCGGCGGCCTTTACCTACAAGACCAAGCACGACGCGGAGGACCGGCAGGCGGCGGTGCGCAAGATCGAGCAGCAGATACGCTTCGAGGAGGACACGATCGACCTGCTCAATGCCGACTGGAGCCTTCTGACCCAGCCGTCGCGGCTGCAGAAGCTGACGCATATCTACCAGGATCAACTCGGGCTGCAGCCGCTCGAGCCGCACCAGATCGTCGGCCTGGACGAACTGCCGGCCAGGCCGCTCACCATCGAGGATCTTTCCAGCCAGCATCTCGGCGGCATGGCCGACAGCGGGGGAGCCGAGCCCGTCGGGCAGGACGAGATCGTCACCGGAGGCGTCGTGCAATGATCTCCTGGTTGCGCGGCCGCAAAAGGCAACCGGACGCTGCCGGTTCGATCGTCGTCGAGGGCGCCCGCAAGGCGACCGGCGGCAAGGCCAAGAACCGTGTCCTCATGACGATGGCGGTGTTCTTCGGCATCTACGCCGTCATCGCCGGGCGGCTGGTCTATCTCGGCCTGCAGGACCCCGAAGCTTCCGGCCCGCCGGCAAGCCGCGTCACCGCTTCGCGGCCCGACATCGTCGACCGCAACGGCGAGGTGCTGGCAACCGACATCAAGACTGCCTCGCTGTTTGCGGAGCCGCGCCGCATCGTCGACGCCGACGAGGTGATCGAGCGGCTCTCGACCGTGTTGCCCGACATCGAGGTCGAACAGACCTACCACAAGCTGAAGAGCGGGGCCGGCTTCGTCTGGCTGAAGCGCCAGCTGACGCCCAAGCAGCAGAACGAGATCATCAATCTCGGCCTGCCAGGCATCGGTTTCCGCACCGAGAAACGCCGCTTCTATCCAGCCGGGCCGACCGCCTCCCACATTGTCGGCCTCACCAACATCGACAACAAGGGCATTGCGGGCCTCGAGAAATACATAGACGACCAGGGCCTGGCCGTGCTGCAGGCCACCGGCCTCGCCGTGGCCGAGGATCTGAAGCCCGTCAAGCTGTCGCTCGACCTGCGCGTCCAGCACATCGTGCATGACGAACTCGCGCAGGCGATGGAACGCTACCACGCCATTGCCGCGGGCGCCGTCGTCCTCGACGCCAACACCGGCGAGGTCGTCGCCATGGCATCGCTGCCGGACTTCGATCCCAACAACCCCTACAATGCGCATGAGAAGGACCGGCTGAACCGCATGTCGGCCGGCGTCTACGAGATGGGCTCGACCATCAAGAGCTTCACCACCGCGATGGCGCTCGATTCCGGCCTCGCCGACCTGCAGAGCACCTTCGACGCGTCCCGGCCGCTGAGGATCGGCCGCTTCACCATCAAGGATTTCCACGGCAAGGGTCGCGTGCTTACCCTGCCGGAAGTGTTCATCTACTCGTCCAACATCGGCTCGGCCAAGGAAGCCGACATGGTCGGCATCGAGGGCCACCGCGAGTTCCTCGATCGTCTCGGCCTGCTCGATCGCATGCAGACCGAACTGCCCGAGGTCGCGAGCCCGACCGAACCCAAGGAATGGAAGAAGGTCCATTCCATCACGATTTCCTTCGGCCATGGCATGTCGACGACGCCGCTGCAGACGGCAGTGGGCGCAGCCGCCCTGATGAATGGCGGCAAGCTCATCCAGCCGACATTCCTGCCGCGCACGCGCGAGGAGGCCGATGCGGTCGCCGAACAGGTCCTGAAGCCCAGCACGGTGGAGCAGATGCGCTATCTCTACCGCCTGAACGCGGAAAAGGGATCGGGCAGGCGCGCCGAGGTCCCGGGCTTCCGCGTGGGCGGCAAGACCGGCACCGCCGAGAAGGTCGTCAACGGCCGCTACTCCAACGACAAGCGTTTCAACGCCTTCCTGGCCGCCTTTCCCATGGACGATCCGCAATACATCGTGCTCTCGATCATCGACGAGCCCAAGCCGGAAAAGCCCGGAATGGGGGCGACCTCGGGCCTCAACGCCGCACCGATCGTCGCCAACATCATCCGCCGGGCTGGTGTGTTGCTTGGCGTGAAGCCGGAATTCGGCCATGAAAGCGGTGCAACGGTCGTCTCATATCAATGATTCTGTGGGCGACCCCGGGGCGGCCTGCGGATGGCCGCCGATTTTGACGAACGGATTTGCATGAAGCTCAACGACCTCGCCGGTTTGCTTAGCGCCGAAGGCGGCGTGTCCATCGCCGCCGAGATCACCGGGGTGACCTCGGATTCGCGCAAGGTCGCGCCAGGCATGATCTTCGTTGCCGTCGCCGGCAGCAGGGCCGACGGGGCCTCCTACGCATCCGACGCGGCCCGACGGGGGGCAGCGGCGATCGTCGCTGCGAAAAATGCCGTGCTCGACGCCCAGACTGCGCCGCTGCTTCTGGTCGACGATCCAAGGCTCGCGCTGGCGATGCTCGCCGCGAAAATCTTCCCGCGCCAGCCCGAGACCATGGTCGCCGTCACCGGCACCAGCGGCAAGACCTC
>JALYWP010000259.1 GCA_030852655.1 Pseudomonadota bacterium
TCGGAGAAACTGGGGATAGGAGCCACGATTCTCACGGCCGTAGCCTTCTGCGATGTTCGCAGGAATTGAGGTAGCCGCGCGCCGCACCTGGGACGTGAGGCCGAAGAGTTCGTCCTTCGGCCAAGCCTTGGTCGTTGAATTGATGTCGGCGACCAGATCCATGGCTTGCTGCCACACCAAAAGATCTTGATAGGAACGCCCTCCCTCTGACATTGCCCTACTCCCCTACTCCCCTACTCCCCTACTCCCCTAAACATTGAGTAGCAGAAACTCCCTCTCCCACGGGCTGATCACCTCCATGAAGGTCTCGAACTCGGCGCGCTTGATCGCCGCGTAGGTGGAGACGAAGCCCTCGCCGAGCACCTCGCGCAATTCCTTGTCGTCCTCGAACAGGTCGACGGCTTCGAGCAGGCCGCGCGGCAGGTCGATCTCGTCCTCGTTTGCCGTGCTGGTGATCGCGGCGTCCGGCTTCAGCTTTTTCGTGAGGCCGATCAGCCCGCAGGCGAGCGAGGCGGCGAGCGCCAGGTACGGGTTGGCGTCGGAGGAGGGGATGCGGTTCTCGACGCGCCGCGCCGACGGGTCGGAACGCGGCACGCGGAAGGCGGTCGTGCGGTTGTCGTAGCCCCATTTGTTGTTCACCGGGGCTGACGCCGCCTGGGTCAGCCTGCGGTAGGAATTCACATAGGGCGCGAACGTCACCAGCGCGTTCGGCACATGCTTCTGCATGCCGCCGATGAAGTGGAAGAAGGCTGCGGACTCACTGCCGTCCTCGTTGGTGAAGACGTTGCGGCCGGTTCTGGTATCGATGATCGACTGGTGGATGTGCATGGCCGAGCCGGGCTGTCCCTGCATCGGCTTGGCCATGAAGGTCGCGTAGGTCTCGTGCTTCAGGGCCGCCTCGCGGATGGTGCGCTTGAACAGGAAGACCTGGTCCGCGAGCTCGACCGGATCGCCGTGGCGAAGGTTGATCTCGAGCTGGCCGGCACCCTCCTCGTGGATCAGCGTGTCGATCTCCAGCCCCTGCGCCTCGGAGAAATGGTAGATGTCGTCGATCAACTCGTCGAACTCGTTGACGCCGGCGATCGAATAGCCGGCGCCGCCGCCGATCGGCCGGCCCGAACGCCCGACGGGGGGCGTCAGCGGATAGTCCGGATCGGGGTTCTTGCGCACGAGATAGAACTCTATCTCGGGCGCAACGACGGGACGCAGGCCCCGTTTATGGTAGGCCGCAAGCACGCGCTTCAGCACGTTGCGCGGCGTGAATTCCACCGAGCGCCCGTCCTGATGCACGAGGTCGCAGATCACCTGCGCGGTCGGATCCGTCTCCCACGGGACTTCCGACAGCGTGGCGAGATCGGGCATCAGCTTCAGGTCGCCGTCGTCCTCCGGGTAGGAGAAGCCGTTGCCGTCTTCCGGATAGCCGCCGGAGATCGTCGTCATGAAGACGGCCGACGGCAGCGCCAGCGACGTGTTGGAGGTGAACTTCTTCGACGGCATCATCTTGCCGCGCGCGATGCCGGCCTGGTCGGGGGTGATGCACTCGATGTCCTCGATGCCGCGCCATTCGAGCCAGGCGCTGACTTCTTTCCAGTTTTTCACCCCGCGGCGGTTCTTCACGAAAGCGGGCGTACGGATACGGCTCCCGCGGCTCGACGGACGGGCTTCCTTCTTGGCAGGCGGCATCGATCACCGATTGGATGTTGCGGATTTCGGACTATAGCCACGCCGAGCTGACTAAGGGAAGGGGTGGAAGGCATGGTTGCATCTGCGAGACCATGCGTGGCGGCGGGCCCGATCCCGGCATTATCGCCTTGCAAAAGCCACCAGCCGGTCCACGACTGGCTGCAGCTGGTCGGTGGTGAAGGGCTTCGTCACCACGGCGTCGATCGTGCTGCCCAGAGACAGGCTTGTCGGATCGTCCGTGCGGTTGGAGAGCAGGATGAGCGCCGGCAGCTTCCGGCCAGACACCCGGCGCAGCGCCAGGATGCCGGCGGCGACGCTGGCGCAATCCCTGTTGTCGGGGCCGCCGTCGACGATGACGAGACCCGGAAACGTCAGCGGCAGAACCCTGAGCGCGCTGACCGGCGTCTCCGCCACCGGCTTCAGGCCCGACCGCTCGACGATCCTGGAAACCACGATGCGGTTGATCTGCGAGTTGCCGACGACGAGCACGCGGGAAAGGTCCGGCGCCAGCCCGTGAGCGGCGTCGCGGACGATGAAATTCCTGTCCTGGTCGAAACCGGGTTCGACCCTTGTTGCAGTCATGAAAATCGCCCGATTGCGGATATGCAAATCCTAGGGCGGCGTTCTTCCATGCGCCAGCGGAAAAGAGCCCGACGACGACCCAGACAACGGCATCGCAATCCAGTGGTGAAAGCTCGAATCACTGTTACGCGAAGCGCATTTTACTTTGTATTCAAAACTATAAATAACTCAATCAACAGGAAAAATTACTGTGGAATAAGATGGGCGCCACTATTGCCTGAATGGCGTGCCTGTTGGCCGCCGTATAAAGATCGGGATGCTCCAACTCGAATGGAGTGAGGACGTGGTGATGCGCTCCAGGCGGGCCGCTGATCGGTATCCGACATTGCTGGTCTTGTTGCTTCTGTCGGTTGTGTCGACCGCATGCAACGTGCGCGACGACTACAGATTTGCATATGGCGGCATCGGCACGGAGCTCCACACCGGAGGCATTGCCGAGCGTTACCATGTAGGGGAGATGTACTTCGGCTACCTTTGCGGGAAGGCCAACCTTCCCGTGGTCGATGGTGCAAGCGTCGGCGGGCTTCCGGTCTGCAGCTACGGCGAGTTTTTCGAGCAGGACTGGAACCGGATGGTCCAGGCCGGCCTCAACGACATAGACGCGCGCTGCGACGCCTATCTGGCCTGGCAGGACGAGCGCAAACGGCTCGGGCCCGCCCGCGTCGCGCAGCTCAACACGACCTCGCAGTTTGTCCAGGCGATCATCGGGGTCTACGAGCCGACCTCGCTGGCGATCAGGGTGGTCAGCCACGCCTTCGGCTTCGCGACGGCGTCTTTTGAGAACTACAACCAGCGCCTGCTCTACCAGATCGACACGTCGACGCTGCAGTCGCTGGTGATCACGCGCCAGCAGACGTTCCGGACGCAGCTTGTGAAGCAGGGCATTTCCTTCAACGGCAAGCCCTCCGTCGAGCACGGGCTGCGGTCCTATCTGCGCATCTGCATGCCGATGACGATCGAGACCGAGATCAACAACGTGCTGACGGTCTTCGATCGCACGGGCGAGGGGCCGCCGCAGAACCTGGTGACCGTAGGCACGAGCCAGGCGGCGGTGCGCTCGTCGCGGGGACCCCTTGTCGCAACCGATCCAGGACCACGCACCATTCGCAGCCGGACCGGAATTGAAGGCGGCGTATCCGAAACCGAGAAGCGGGGCGACGATCCCCAGGCGCGCGCCGTGCAGCGTGCTCTCTGCCTGCCGGCAGACGGAAAGTTCGGACCTGCGACAAGGACCGGCATCCGGATATTCGAGCTCGAGATGATGCGCGGAAAGCCGGACACGACGGTGAACTCCGAGCTGAATGCGGAGGAACTGGGCGAACTCCTCTCCAGGGGCGATTGCCCGCCCGGCTTCAAGAACTATCTCGAGCGCACCCAATTCGACAAAGCCGGAAATGTCGACAGGCTGCGCACGTTGCTGCAGCAGAAATTCCCGACCGTCACGATAGGGCCTACCCTTGTCGAGATGCGCCCGCAGATTGCCGTCTGGCGCCGGGAGCTGGTGCTCGACAATGGCCCCGACAACGTACTTTCGGATCAGATCACCAGGGAGTTTCTGGCCAATATAAACTTCTTCGATTGACCGCCGAAGCCCGTGGGCGTCCGCGTTCCGTCAGATGAGAGTGGAGGATGGCGATGTGGTTCAAATTCCTGCGTCCCTCGATATTGCGCGCCGAACCGCAGGCCGACGCCGAGCAGATCGGCGAGGCCTTTGCCGAGGAGGTTGGCCGCAAGACAGGTGAAAAGGACGGGTGGATCGAACTCAAGGTGCGCAGCGGCGGCGGAGTGGCGGTTCGCGGCTGGGTGAAGAGCCAGGCCGATCGCATCCAGGAAACCTCTGAGCCGCCTCGCCCGGAATTGAATCTCTGGGGCTTCCTCAAGCACAGCGTCAACGCGGAACTGTGGGTCAACGGCAAACCCGAAACGGCGCCGCATTTCATCGCCGCAGACTATCTTATTGCGCTTGCAAAGATCGAGAGCGGCCTGAAGAACGCTGGCGAACTGGTATCCGGCTCCGGATGCGTCGGGCCGTTCCAGTTCACGGAAAAGCGTTGGCAGGAGTTCCTGGAGGCGTCGGACGACGACATGTTCGACGCCGACGACCGCGAGGACGCACTCGATCAGATATTCGGCGCGGCGTTCCTTGCGCAGCGCGATGTCAAGGCGATCAGCGATGCCGTGGGCGCCTTCGACACGGAGCACAATGACGGCGAGACCTCCGGCGACACCGGCCCCTTCCTGCCGAGCCTCGTCGACGTGTTTCTGGCGCATATGGTCGGCGTGCCCAGCACGGTGAAGTTCAGGGCCGCCAAGTTCGCCGACAAGGGGGAACTGCCCGTCACGGACGTGCTCAAGGAGGCATTTCCGGACGAGGCCGAATTGGCCGGACTGCTGACCCATCGTCGTCATTTCCTGAAGATCGACGCGGAACGGCCGGAAACCACCGATGGCATGTACGCCAAGATCGAGGCTCGCCTGGATGCCGAATTGAAGCATGCCTACAAGCTCATGGAGGCGAACACGCCGGAGGATCTTCCCGTCGTCGCGGGGGGAGCGCCCTGGATGGCGTTCGCCCGGCAGGAAGAGCAGGCGTGGAAGGACGAGACGGTTTCGGAGGCGTCTCAATCGGGCCGGGACCGGATCAAGACCTACTTCAAGTCAAGTGGATTGGAAACGAACGAAGTCTTGCCGTGGTGTGGCGCCTTTGCCGCGTTCAGCATGGAAAAGGCTGGTCAGCCGATACCGAAGGAGAGTGCCAGGGCGGCCAACTGGAAGCAGTGGGGCAATGTGGGAATTCCGATCGGCAGCAAGGACATTCCGGAAGGCGCCGTCATCGTCCTGGCGCCTGCTCCGGGCACGTCGAGGTCGGGCCACGTTTCATTCTACACCCGCCATCTGACCGGGCAGGCGCAGGTCGAACTGCTGGGTGGCAACCAGCGCAACCGCGTCAAGCTGGGCAAATTTCCCCGTACCAAGATCGTCGCCATACGCTGGCAGAGCGACGCCGCAATCGTCGCGGAAGCTTCCGGCACCGCGGCTGACTTTGCGACGCTTCTGAATTTTATCGGCAAGGTCGAGAGCAACAACAACTACAACGCCTATTTCAGGCATGCCGGCAACACCGACAGCCCGCGTCTTACCGGGCTCACGATCAGGAAGGTGCGGGCCTTCCAGGATGACTTGGTTGCCAGAGGCAGCCGGTCGTCAGCTGCCGGCAAGTACCAGATCATCCGCAAGACTCTTGACGGGATTTGCAGAAATCTGAACCTCTCCGGCAACGAACTCTTCGACGAGGCCATGCAGGATCTGATGGCGATCAGGCTGCTTCGTGAACGCGGTCTCGACAAGTTCAAAGCCGGCAGGATCGGACCCGAGACGTTCGCCAACAACATCGCGATGGAATGGGCCTCCATGCCGGTCACGACCGGCCCGAAGGCCGGGCATTCCTTCTACGATGGCGACGGCCTGAACAAATGCCTGGTTTCGGTGGCCGATTTCCTGGCCGCCGTGAAGGCGATTGCCTGAACTTGCCGGACCTGGTCGCCCGGCTCCGTGCCGGCGCCGTCCTAT
The DNA here is from genome assembly GCA_030852655.1 of Pseudomonadota bacterium. Classification (GTDB taxonomy): domain Bacteria; phylum Pseudomonadota; class Alphaproteobacteria; order Rhizobiales; family Rhizobiaceae; genus Mesorhizobium_K. The sequence continues at coordinate 5,836 of JALYWP010000259.1, forward strand.
CCCTGTTGCGTCACCACGACCGGGATCAAGAGATCGCCCCAGTTGCCGTTGCCGCCGTGATGCCTTGCCGAGCGGACGAGTTCCACCGACACACCGGCTTCCACCGCCTGCATGACCGCCTGGTTCAGCCGGTGCAGATCGTTGGCGAGCACGCGGATCGCCGCCTGCTGGTCTGTGCTCATGGTCGACGCCTGCTCTTCGGCGCGCTGCTTGACTTGCGGTCTGACATTCATGGCTCTTCTCCTTGAAGTTACTCCGCCGCCGGGCGGAACCGTGCGCTGTCCGCCGCCGGGCGGAACTGTTCGTGCTCGGTCGATTCATGCATGGCGGTGGTCGACGATCTGCCGCCGGTGATGGCCATCGACACGGCGTCGAAATAGCCGGTGCCGACCTCGCGCTGGTGCTTGGTCGCGGTGTAGCCGCCGGCTTCCGCCGCGAACTCGGCTTCCTGCAACTCGGAATAGGCAGCCATCTGGCGGTCCTTGTAGCCGCGTGCCAGCTCGAACATGCCGTAGTTGAGCTGGTGGAAGCCGGCGAGCGTGATGAACTGGAATTTGTAGCCCATCGCGCCGAGTTCGCGCTGGAACTTTGCGATCGTGGCGTCGTCGAGGTTCTTCTTCCAGTTGAAGGACGGCGAGCAATTATAGGCGAGCAGCTTGCCGGGATACGCCCTTTGCACGGCTTCCGCGAACTTCCTCGCCTGCGCCAGGTCCGGCTTGCCGGTCTCCATCCAGATCAGGTCGCAATGCGGCGCATATGCGACGGCGCGGGCGATGCAGGGCTCGATGCCGTTGCGCACGCGGTAGAACCCCTCCGCGGTGCGCCCTGCATCATGGTCGACGAATTCGCGGTCGCGCTCGTCAATGTCGGAGGTCAGGAGCTTGGCGGCCTCGGCGTCGGTGCGCGCAATAACGAGCGTCGGCACGCCCAT
>JALYWP010000044.1 GCA_030852655.1 Pseudomonadota bacterium
GTCGGTCAAGGTTCCCGACCCGAAATTCTCCTCGCAGACCAAGGACAAGCTGGTTTCCTCCGAGGTGCGGCCGGTCGTCGAGAGCCTCGTCAACGAAGCGCTCGGCACCTGGCTCGAGGAGCATCCCACCGAAGGCAAGATCGTCGTCGAGAAGGTGATCCAGGCGGCGGCCGCCCGCGAGGCGGCGCGCAAGGCGCGCGACATCACCCGCAAGACCTCGCTCGGCGTCACCTCGCTGCCCGGCAAGCTCGCCGACTGCCAGGAGCGCGACCCGGCCAAGTCCGAAATCTTCATCGTCGAGGGCGACTCGGCCGGCGGCTCGGCCAAGGGCGGCCGCTCGCGCCAGAACCAGGCGATCCTGCCGCTGCGCGGCAAGATCCTGAATGTCGAGCGGGTGCGCTTCGACCGCATGCTGTCGTCCGACATGATCGGCACGATGATCACGGCACTCGGCACCGGCATCGGCAGCGACGAGTTCAACGCCGACAAGCTGCGCTACCACAAGATCATCATCATGACCGACGCCGACGTCGACGGCGCCCATATCAGGACGCTGCTCCTGACCTTCTTCTTCCGGCAGATGCCGGAACTGATCGAGCGCGGCCACCTCTACATAGCGCAGCCGCCGCTCTACAAGGTGTCGCGCGGCAAGAGCTCGCAATACCTCAAGGACGAGCAGGCCTTCGAGGAATATCTGATCGGGCTCGGGCTGGAAGAGGCGACGCTGTCGCTCGGCTCCGGCGAAGTCCGGGCGGGAGAGGATTTGCGCGCCGCGGTGGACGACGCGCTGGCCGTGCGCTCGCTGATCAACGGGCTGCATACGCGCTACAACCACGCCGTGGTGGAGCAGGCGGCGATCGCCGGCGCCCTCAATCCGGCGGTGCTGGCCGATCTCGGCGCGGCGACCGAGATGGCCGAGACGGTCGCCAGGCGCCTCGACGCCATCGCCGAGGACACCGAGCGCGGTTGGAGCGGCAGCCTGTCGACCTCCAACGAGGGACCGGGAGGCTATGTCTTCGAGCGCACGGTGCGCGGCGTCAAGGAAATCGCGCAACTCGACATGGCGCTGGTCAACTCTGCCGATGCGCGCGCCCTCGACCGCTATGCACCGAGGCTGGGGGAAGTCTATGCGCAGTCGCCGCTACTGAGGCGCAAGGATGTTTCCGAGACGGTTTCGGGACCGCTGGCGCTGCTCGACGCGATCTTCGCGACTGGCCGGAAGGGCCTGACCATGCAACGCTACAAGGGGCTCGGCGAGATGAATGCGGAGCAGCTTTGGGAGACGACGCTCGACCCGAACGTGCGCTCGCTGCTGCAGGTCAAGGTGTCGGACGGCACCGATGCGGATTCGCTGTTCGCACGACTTATGGGCGACGATGTCGAGCCGCGGCGCGAGTTCATCCAGGAAAATGCGCTGAGCGTGGCGAACCTGGACGTCTGACCGGCGCCGACGCGAGGACAATTGCAGAGGCAAAAGGGCCCCAGCTTGCGCTCGGGGCCCTTCCGTTCGCTGTATGCCGCGACGGCGTTCAGGCAAGGCCTTCGGCGCGCAGTGCCTTCTGCACGGCCGGACGCGCAGCCACCGTACCGAGAAAGCGCTGGATGTTGGCGAAGGGCGACAGGTCGATGCCGACATGCTTTGCCCAGCCGAGGATAGTCCAGAGATAGGCGTCGGCTGCGGTGAAGGCGTCTCCCATCAGATAGGAGCGGCCGTCGAGCTTGCCGTCGACATAGGCAAGACGCCTGGCCAGAAGCTCGCGGTTGATCTCCCTGGTGGCGTCGGGCGTGTTCGGCTTGAAGAACACGCTGAAGGTCTTGTGCAACTCGGTTGCGACGAAGGCCAGCCACTGCTGTACGCGATAACGTGCCATGCTGCCCGCCGCCGGCATGAGACCTGTCTCGGGCTTCCGGTCGGCGAGATACTGGACCACGACGGACGCCTCGGTGATCAGTTCGCCGTCGGGCAGCACCAGCGCCGGCACATAGCCGTTGGGATTGGTTTCGAGGAAGTTTCCCGCGCCTTCGGTGGTCTTGGTCTTGCCGTCGACCTTGACGAGTTCGACGTCGAGGCCGGCTTCGCTGGCGACGATATGCGGCGCGAGCGAGCAGGCGCCGGGCATGTAGAACAGTTTCATGTCAGAGATGGCTCCGTGAGTTTGATGAGGCTCTCTCGCATGTGCGCGCGAGGCTTCCAAGCGCCTGCCCGGTGAACACAGCGTCACGGCTTGACGACGCGGGGGGCGGATTCAGACGGCGGTCGTCTTCAGCTTGGCGGCAATGAGGTCGGCAAGGCGCGCGGCGACCTCGTCCTTGTCCATCTCGGGCCATTCCTCGACGCCCGCCTTCGAGACGATCCTGACCAGATTGCGGTCGCCGCCCATGACGCTGCCGCTTACATCGTTGGCGACGATGAAGTCCGCCCCTTTCTTCTTCAGCTTGGCGGTAGCGTTCTTCAGGACGTCGTTGGTCTCGGCGGCGAAGCCGACGACGAGGTAGGGCCGCTTCCTGTGGTGGCCGACGCCGGCGAGGATGTCGGGGTTCTCGACCATCTCCAGCGAAGGCGGTCCCTTGCCGGCTACCTTCTTGATCTTCTGCCCGGCGGCGTCGGCCGTGCGCCAGTCGGCAACCGCGGCGACGAAGATCGCGGCGTCGGCCGGCAGAAGCTGTTCGACGGCGTCGCGCATCTCCTCGGCGCGCTCGATATGAACGGTTTTCACGCCGGCGGGATCGGGGATCGCGACCGGGCCGGAGACGAGGCGGACATCCGCGCCGAGCCGGGCGAGCGCGGCGGCGATGGCGTGGCCCTGCTTGCCCGACGAGCGGTTGGCGATGTAGCGCACCGGGTCGATGGGCTCGTGCGTGGGGCCGGAGGTGACGATGATCTTCCTGCCGGCGAGCGGCTTCGGACGCGTGTCGAGAATGGCCTCGATCGCGGCGACGATTTCCAGCGGTTCGGCCAT
>JALYWP010000046.1 GCA_030852655.1 Pseudomonadota bacterium
AGGAGCGAGGAACGTAATAGCGCGGCTCATAGTAGCCATCGTCGTAATACCGGCGGCTATAGTAACCGTCGCCGTAATAATTGTTGCTGTTGGCAATAGCCCCGCCGATAATCGCGCCCGCGACGAAGGCGCCGGCAGGATACCACCAGCCATTGTGATTGTGATAGCCGGGTCGATAGTACCGGTAGCCGCGATACCCCCGGTACCATCCATCGCGTACCTGGATCACGTCGGTTCGCGTGGTAGGGGTCTTGGGAATAGCGATCGGCGCCGCATTGGCCTGGCCGCTTGAAAAGGGTACGGGTGCGACGAAAGCCACGGCAAACATTGCCGCGGCAAAACCTGTGAAAAGCTTTCTCATGGCGAAGTCCTCGCACGAGGGCACAGTCCCACCACAACAATGATACAGCAATCCATATTGTTCCGCAGCAGCCTTTTTCGCATGCTACAAAGTTCGTCATGAGACACTGGCGCCTTGCCCATGGAAAGCTGCTCGAATTGGGTGCCAAGGCTCGGCTGATGGGCATTCTCAACGTCACGCCGGACAGCTTTTCAGACGGAGGCGAGTTCAGCCGAGCGGACCAGGCCGTCGCTCACGCCCGCGCGATGGCCGCGGAAGGGGCGGACATCATCGATGTCGGCGGCGAATCCACCCGCCCGGGCGCCACTCCGGTCTCGGCGCGCGAGGAACAGGCGCGTATCCTGCCGGTCATCGAGGCACTGGCATCCGAAGGTGAATTCCTCATTTCCGTCGACACTTACAGGGCCGAGACGGCGCGGCTGGCGGTGACGGCGGGCGCGCATATCGTCAACGACGTGCACGGCCTGCAGCGCGAACCGGATATCGCGCGCCTGGCGGGCGAAACAGGCGCTGGGCTTGTCGTCATGCACACCGGGCGCGGCCGCGAAAGACTTCCGGACGTGATTGCCGACGAGTTCGTCTTCCTCAAGCGATCCCTGGAAATTGCTCGGCAAGCAGGCGTGACCGAGGACCGGATCGTGCTCGATCCTGGCTTCGGCTTTGCCAAGCGCAGCGAGGAGAACCTCCGGCTCATGGCCCGTTTCGACGAATTGCAGGCGCTCGGCTTCCCGCTGCTCGTCGGCACGTCGCGCAAACGCCTGCTCACCGACGTGCCGGGCGGCGACAAGAAGGCGCGCGATGCCGGGACGACGGCAACCAGCGTCATTCTCAGGCTGAAAGGCGCCGCCATCTTTCGCGTACACAACGTCGCAGCGAACAGGGATGCGCTGGCCTTTGCCGACGCGATGCTGGAGCGCGAGAAGCTGTTACTCGGCTAGGGCAGGGTCGGGTTTCACCGGCGCCGGGCTGGCAGCTGCAGGTGCACCGCCGATGCGGCGATAGACGAAACCATCCCGCGCGCCATCCTGGCTGCTGGCCGCCATCCCGGTCTTGGTCAGTGCCGCCATGCGGGCGTGGAAGGGCGACTTCACGCAGGCGGGATCGGTCGCCGCGGCGTCGCCCGCGATTGCCATCGCCTGGCAGCGGCATCCGCCCCAGTCGATCTCGCGACGCTCGCAGCTTCGGCACGGCTCCTGCATCCAGCCGGTGCCGCGAAACGCGTTGAAGGCCGGCGAATCCGTCCAGATCTCGGCAAGCGTGCGGGGGCCGAACCGCTCGAATGTGAGCGAGGGGATCGTCTGCGCCGCGTGACAGGGCAGGACCGTGCCGTCCGGCGCCACCATGAAGGCGTCGCGGGCCCAGCCGCCCATGCAAGGCTTCGGATAGGTAGCGAAATAGTCGGGCGGAACGAAGTCGATGTTCATGATGCCGACCAGTCGTTCGCGCGCTGCCGCGACAATCTCGGCCTGGCGCTCGACCGCCTCCCTGTCGGGCATCAGCGCATCGCGGTTGAGGAGCGCCCAGCCGCCATATTGCACATTGGCGATCTCCAGGCGCTCGGCACCCAGCGACAGGGCGAGTTCGATGAACTCGGGAACCTCCTCGATATTGTGGCGGTGGATCGGCGCATTGATGGTGAGCGGCAGGCCCGCCGCGCGCGCAAGCCGCGCCGTCTCCAGCTTCTTGTCGTGGCTTCCCTGGAGATTGCCGATGCGCGCCGTGGTCGCGGCCCGCGCACCCTGGAAGCTCAGTTGCAGATGGTCTAGCCCGGCCTCGGCGAGCGCCTCGATGCGGCCCTCCGCTATGCCGACGCCGGCGGTGATAAGATTGGTATAGACGCCGCGTCGGGAAAGCCCGGCTACCATCTGCTCGAGGTCGCGGCGCAGCGTCGGCTCGCCGCCGGAAAGGTGGACCTGGAGCACGCCGAGATCGGCGGCCTGGTCGAAGAGGGAGAGCCAAGCCGCTGTGTCGAGTTCCCGGTTGGCTTTCAGAAGCTCGGTCGGATTGGAGCAATAGGGGCATTGCAGCGGGCAGCGATGCGTCAGTTCCGCCAGCATGCCGATCGGAGGGAGGAGAGGCTCGCTCATAGCTTCACCAGCAGTCTGTCCGACCACTCCTGAAGGAAAGCGATGACGTCGGCTGACACGTCCTCCTCCGGGGCATCGTACTCGCTCGCGAGATCGGAGACGATTTTTGCGACGGGAGAGCGTCCGTCGCAGCGGCGCAGGATTTCAAGGCTGATCTCGTTCGGCCAGAACACGTTCTCGGGCGACAACACTGCGAAGGCCTGGCGGACGGGGTCGTGCTGGATACGCACATGTTTCGGCAGCGACGGCACCGCCTGCGGCGAGGCAATTACGCGTTGGCGTGGGGCGGTCATGGCGCGACCGCCTCCGGGCGGAAGGCGCCGGGCGGTATGTTGTTTTCTTCGCCATAGGCGTGCTGGAGGGCATCGAGCATGGCCCAGAGTATATCGCATTTGAAGACCAGCGCGTCGATCACCGCCTGCTGCCGCTCCGGGGTGTCGGCATGCTCCAGCACATAGGCCAGCGCGAAGTCGGCGTCGCGCGACGCCTGTTCGGGGCGCTTGCTGAAATAGGCCAGGGTGTCTTCGGTGACATAGTCGTATTTGGCAAGCATGGCCGGCACGCGCTCGCCGATGATGACGGGCGAGAACAGTTCCGTCAGCGACGAGGCGACTGCTTCGAGCAGCGTGCGGTTGGCGCAGAAGGAAAGATAGGCGCCAACAGCGAAGCGGGTCGCCGGAAGCGCCAGCTTCTCGCTTTTCACGGCCTCGGCATCGAGGCCCAGCGAGGTTGCCAGATGCAGCCAGCGGGCAATGCCGCCGCTCCATCCGTCGTCGCCATCATGGTCCTCGATGCGCTTGCGCCATTCGGCGCGGAAGGCGGGGTCCTCGGCTCGCGCGAGGATCGTCGCATCCTTACGCGGGATGACGGCCTGGTAGCAGTAGCGATTGAGCGCCCACGCCTGCAACTCGCCTTTGGATAGTGCGCCGGACACCATCCGGTGATGATAGGGATGACGGTTGTGGTAGCGCTCGGCGCCGACCTGCCGAAGCGCGGCTTCCAGTTCGCTTGCGGACATTCCGTTCCTGGCTACAGCATGAAAGTTCACAGCTCTATCTCCATGCCGTCATGCGCGACCTCCCATCCCGCGGACCTGACGGCGGCATGCTCCGCCGAATTCTCGTCGAGGACGGGATTGGTGTTGTTGATATGGACGAAGATGCGCCGTCCGATCGTCACATTTTCGAGGCCGGCGATCGAACCCTCCGGGCCGGACATTGCGAGATGACCCATGCGCGCGCCGGTCTTGGCGCCGACGCCGGCGGTTATCATCTCGTCGTCGGTGAATACCGTCCCGTCGAAAAGGACGCAGACGGCGCCGGACAGGCGCGAGCGCAGCGCGGCGTCGATCCGTGCGCAGCCCGGAATATAGAAGACGGCGCCGTTGCTGCTGCCCCCGGAAATGCGCACGCCGATCGTGTCGCCGCTGTCGGAACTGAAGTCGGCATCGGGCCGGCTGGAATCCTCCATGTAGAGGGCCACCTTGCCGGGCACGACGAAGCTCTCGATCCGCACCCCGATCCCGCTTCCATCCGCATCGCAAACCTCGAATTCGCCGCCAGGAAGAAGCATGCGCCGCGGCACGATCGCCGGATCGAGCACGTTGAAGATCGAATTCGCCTCGAGCACCGCCAGAACCTGGGGTGTGGCGTAGATGGCGAAGGGTTGGCGCTCGCGCAGGCTGAGCAGACCGGCGACGTGGTCGACGTCGGCATTGGTCAGCACGACGGCGCGTATCGGGCTCGAGCGCAACGGTCCCTCCGCGCGGGGTTGCAACTCGCGCGCCTCCGCGATCTGCTGGCGGATGTCGGGGGAGGCGTTGAAAAGAACCCAGTCGCGGCCGTTCGCCGACGCCGCAAGGCTCGATTGCGTGCGCCGTCGGACGCCTGGCTCCGCCTCACGAGCCGCGCGGCTCAGTCGGTAATTACAATTCCATTGCGGGAAACCGCCGCCCGCCGCCGATCCAACGACTTTCAGCCGCAAGGCAAGCTCTGCCTTGCGAGGTTTCCGGTCGGCCGTGGAGATCGCAACACCATCCCTATCGCGGCTGGGATCGCCCACGCCAAAGTTTCTCATTGAAGTCTGCCTGGCGAAAAAGGCGCGTGTCCCGTGATCCGGAACACGCGCCCTTGCGGCCTACTTCTTGGGAGTCATTTCAGCAGGCAGATACCGCGAAATCTCGAAGCCCGCGGGAACCTGGCACATCGTCGGTTTTTTCCAGCTCTTCATTCATTCCTCCTGTTGTACCGGCCCGCGAGGGCCGATCCGGGTGTCTATAGCCGTTGCAAAGGCACCGATGCGCAACGGCGCGTCCATGCAAATGGACAAAAGAAATTCAGACGTCCTGAAAACACATGAAATACATATAGGCCCCGGCTGCGCCGGGTCAAACTATTGCGTGATCGGCCTGTTTTGCTCGTCGATAATAGGCACGTTGTACTCCAGCAATATCTTGTTGATCTCCTCCTGGTTGTCCCTGATGACCTTGTTGAGCGTCCGCTTCCATTCCTGGTCCGACGGGCGGACACCCATGGTGATGCGGTACATCATGCGCGAGCCTGTCTTTTCCTTGACCAGCGGGACGACCGTCAGATCGGCGCCGGATTCGCGCACGTAATAGCCGGCCATGGGCCCCCACAGCACCGCGACGTCGATCACGCCGTCCAGCATGTCCTTTATCATCACCTCGGCCATGGAAGGCATGACGCGGGTGTCGACCATCAACGGATAGTTCTTGGCCGTCTTCATCAGGCCGGCAGCAGCCATGTTGGCCGATGGGGGCGTGCCGCCCACGATGCCGATCCTCTTGCCGGCGAGCTTCGGATCCTCGAGCGTCTCGACGCCATCGAAGCCGCTGCCCTTCTTGTACACCAGCACATAGGTCGAGCGGTAATAGGCATTGGTGTTCTGCACCAGCTCGTCGCCCTGGGCGTAGCCCATGATGATGTCGCAGCGATTGGCCCTCAGCGTGTTGCGCACGAATCCGGTGGCCATCGGGAACCATGTGTAGGCAACCGATTTGCGTCCGGTCTTCTCTGCCACCAGTTCGGCCAGCCTGTTTTCGAAACCCTCGCCGCTCTCATCCGTGAACGGCATGTTGGAGGGGTCGGCGCAAACGCGCAGCACGTCGGGGTCCACGAGTTCTCCGGCCGCGCCGAGTCCTGCGCCTTGCGCAAAAACAGCCGCCGGTACCGCCGCAGCCGCCAGGGCCATGGCCAGCAATTTCATGCGGGAGCGCCGGAGGGTCATGGTCATCCTTCCATGCAAGAGGCTTCGTGGTCCTTCGCTCCCTGCGGCTTGTCCTCCTTCTTCGGAGGTCTGCCGCGGGGGGCGTCGCCGACGGCACGCGCGCGCAGGTAGATGTAGAGGTCGTCCATGTAGCAATAGACGTTCTTGTTGTCGCCGAAGCCCGGCATGACGTTTTCCTTGCCGCCGCCGAGGCTCGTGCGTCCTTCGGCAACGATCGCCAGGAAGGTGCCGTAATCCATGGTCTTCAGCGAGGTTGCGAGCGCAGGCGCGTAGCTCGAGCCGACGCCATCGGGCCCGTGGCAGACATGGCAATCCGAGTGGTAGCGGCGGTAGCCGCTGAATGTGTACCAGTCGACGGTGCCGTCCGGCTGGATTTTGAAGGTGGGGGTTCCGTCAGCGTCGAAATACTTGCCGTCCTCGTCGGTGACCGCAGCAGCCTTTTCCTTGCTGTCCTGGGCCAGAGCGGTCCCAAGCGTGGCGCTGGGGCCAATCAGAAGGGCCATGACAAGAACCCGGACTGCATTGCTGACGGACATTCGAACCTCTTCCATTCTTCGTTTGCGACAGCGCACAGCGTTGCTGCCGCCGTGCCGCGTTACAGGTGCATCGTGATAGCGCGGCGAAATCGAGAGCCCGGCCGGCGTTCCGGAATGTCGGGGCTCTCGCTTCTCGTTGCCTTCACCTCACCGAGGCGTTGGCGTGGCTAACGGTCTCTCCCCGGATATCAATCCGGGAGACCGAAGACGGTGAGCTGGCCGCCCAGCGTCGTGTAGTCGGCAAGTGCGGCGTAGCCGCCGACCGCACCGAGGCCGGCCGTGGAAATGCTCGCCGATTCGTCGGACGGAGCGTTTTCACCGGCAACCGCCTGCTGCCAGGCAGCAGCGCCTTCGGCCTGCAGCAGGCCGCCGGCGAGACCGATGCCGGCCCAGCCGCCAACGCCCGAGAGAACGGCTATGTACTGCTTGCCGCCATGCTCGAAGGTGTTGATGTTGCCGATGATACCGGAAGGCGTCTTGAACTTGTAGAGTTCGTTGCCTTCGTTATCGACCGCCTTGATGTAGCCTTCCAGCGTGCCATAGAAGATGACGTCGCCATCGGTCGACAGCGCGCCCGACCACACTGAGAACTGCTCGGGCTTCGACCAGACGATCTCACCCTTGGCCGCGTCCCAGGCGATGAAGTTGCCCATGCCGCCATGGCTGTTCGGAGTCGGGTACATCGACACGGTCGCGCCCACATAAGGCTGGCCAGCCGTGTAGCTGACCCTGTAGGGCTCGTAGTCCATGCAGACATGGTTGGTCGGGACGTAGAAGAGACCGGTCTTCGGCGAATACGTCGCTGGCTGCTGGTCCTTCGTGCCAAGCGCCGCCGGACAAATGCCGGTGGTGTTGGTGTCTTCGCCGTTCTGCTGGGTGGAATACTGGGCCACGACCTGAGGACGACCGTACTGGTCGCTGTCCTTGTCCATGTTGACTTCCGTCGCCCAATTCACGGTCGGGTCGAACTTCTCGGCCACGAGCAGTTCGCCGGTTGCGCGATCGAGCGTGTAGGCGAAGCCGTTGCGGTCGAAGTGAACCAGAACGTCCCGCGCGGCGCCATCGATCTGCATGTCGTCAACGAGAATGTTCTCGTTGATGCCGTCGAAGTCCCATTCGTCATGCGGGGTCATCTGGTAGACCCACTTGGCCATGCCGGTGTCGGCATCGCGGGCGAAGAGGGTCATCGACCACTTGTTGTCGCCCGGACGCTGTACCGGGTTCCAGGTCGAGGGGTTGCCGGTTCCGTAGTAGACAAGGTTCAACTCCGGATCGAAGGCGAACCAACCCCAGGTCGTGCCGCCGCCCGTCTTCCACTGCTCGCCTTCCCAGCTGGTTACGCCGGAGTCCTTGCCGACCGGCTTGCCGAGTTGGGTGGTCTTCTCGGCGTCCATCAGCGTCTCGGAGTCAGGGCCGGTCGAATATGCCTTCCAGGCAAGCGACCCGTCCTTGAGGTTGTACGCCGTGACGTGCCCGCGCACACCGAACTCGGCGCCCGAAATGCCGATCAGCACCTTGTCCTTGAAGACCATAGGTGCAGCGGTTCCGCTCTCGCCCTTGCCGCCGGCGGTGTCCTCGCCGTTCTGTGCCTGCCAGACGACCTTGCCCGTCTTGGCGTCGAGCGCGGTGACGGTGGTGTCAGCCTGGTTCAGGATGATCTTGCCGTCACCATAGGCGACGCCGCGATTCACCGTGTCGCAGCACATGATCGGGATGACGTTCGGATCCTGCTTGGGTTCGTATTTCCAGATGATCTTGCCGTCATTGTTGAGGTCGAGGGCGTAGACGATATTCGGGAACGGCGTGTGGATGTACATCACGTCGCCGATCACCAGGGGGCCGCCTTCATGGCCGCGCAGCACGCCGGTGGACATCGTCCACTTGACCTGCAGGTCCTTCACATTGTCCTTGTTGATCTGGTTCAGTTTCGAATAGCGGGTGTTTGCATAGTCACCCGTGGGCATCGCCCAGTTCTTCGCGTCCGAGGCAAGCGTCTTGAGTTCGTCGTTTGCCAATACCCCATATGCCGAGGCGCATGTCATGAACGCCGCGGCAAGTGGAATACAGATGGTCTTCCTGAATACACGCATAAATATCCTCCCGAGGTTCACAATCAGGAATCGATTGCTGAGCCCCACAAGGGCTTGCCCAAGCGATTCATGTGGTGGGAAGTATTTCCGGCAGCGTGTCACGACCTAAGCCAGATGAGCAGAGGGCACCGTTACTGCCCACCTCACTTGGCCTACGAAAGACGGTCACCGCTCCCTAAGACAGTAACGCCCTTGAAGCCGGAAACACGCAAAGGCTATGACAATAAAATGCGGTAGGCAAGCAAAAACGTGCCCTGTCTTTTGTGCAATGCAACAATAAGCATGTTGCATCGCAATATATAGATGAAAACACATAAATATTGATGTTATGTACTATTGTGTCATCGACAAGTGCCTTGCCGGCAACCTTTTTAAGTCGTCATCTCCGGTTTTCTTTCGCGATATATCTGAAAGGAGCTTACCTTAATTTTGACGGTTATTTTATACGGCGCGTATGGGCACCGAAGTCAGCGCAGTCGACAGGTTGGCAGGTAACTGGCACCCGTCTTACCCGAGGCCAGCACCCGCACGATGACGAAAGGGCTGCATGGAGTGACGCAAGGGCAGGCGTTCGAGCCACAGCGCAAAGCATTGCTCCTTTAGTCTAATGGCATCTGTCAGCTTTAGGTCCGCTTTTCGATCGAACGGGATGATCGTTCTCGAACTTCGTGATAGGTTGCGGGCCGCAGGAGGATAATGATGACCGGATCGAAGGGATTTGCGAAACTCGCGCTTTGTGTTGCAGCATTCTTGCCGCTCGGGGGTCAGGCTACCGCGGCGGGAGAATATCCCACCACGGCGGTGGTCGACTACGTGTTGGGCTGCATGCGATCGAACGGGCAGACGCGTGAAGTGGTCGAGCGCTGCTCCTGCTCGATAGACGTGATCGCGTCCCTTATCCCCTACGAACAATATGAGAGGTCGGAGACCTTTCGGCGCATGGCTCTGACGACGGGCGAGGCGAGCAGCCTTTTCCGCGAGACTGCGCCGGCGCGGGCGGCGGGTTCCACCTTGAGGCGCGCGCAGGCGGAAGCCGAAATACGCTGCTTCTAGTTCCACCCGCATCGAATCGCCTGGCCCGTCCATCTGAGAGAATAGGGTCGGCCGTCAGTTGATGCCTGGAAATTTCTGATGGAACGATCGCAGCAGGTCGTTCATCACCTGGGGGTTGCGGTATTGCCTGGGCAGGCGCACCTCGAACACGCCCTGCACATGCGCCGGACGCGGCGACAATACGATGATGCGGTCCGACAGCATCAGCGCCTCGCGCAGATTGTGGGTCACCATCACGGCGGTCGTCGGCTTCGCGGACCATACCGACAGAAGGAGGTGACGGAGCCGCTCGGCGGTATTCTCGTCGAGCGACACGAAGGGCTCGTCGAGGAACAGGACTGCCGGTTCGATCGCGAACGCCCTGGCGAGCGCAACCCGCCGGGCGAGGCCGAGTGACAACTCGGCCGGAAACAGCGTTCGCATGCCGGCCAGGCCAAGACTGTCGAACAATTCGTCGAGATTGGCGTTTCGCCTGGCGCGCGGCAGGGCCAGCCGGACATTCTGCTCCACCGTCCGCCATGGCAGCAGGATCGGTTCCTGGAACACCGCAGCGATTCGGTCCGCGCCACCTTCGGGAAGCTGGAAGGAACCGGAGAATTCCTTCTCGAGGCCCAGCAGGATGCGCAGGGTCGTGGTCTTGCCGCAGCCTGACGGACCCAGCAGGCAGGCGAACTCGCCTTGCCGGATTTCGAAGGAGAGGTCCCGCAATGCCATGATCGTGACACCCTCGGCCGACCGGAACGTCTTTTCGGCGATGTCGACCTTAAGCGGCACGCTGGCGCCAGCGGGATGCATGTCGTTCAAGAGGTTGCACCAGAAGGAGTTCGATGAGGAGCATGATCGTCACGAAGGCCAGCGTGTAGGCCAGGATCGCAGCGACGTCGAAGAGTTGGAAATTGAGATGGATCTGGAAGCCGACGCCGTTCGAGCGGCCGAGCAATTCGACCACCAGCACGATCTTCCAGATAAGCGCTATGCCCGAACGCGAGGCGGCGGCGAGATAGGGCTGCAACTGCGGCAGCAGTATGTGGCGGATTCGGTCGAGCGTGCCGAAACGATAGACGGCAGCCATCTCCGCATAGCGCGGATCGAGGGCCCTGGCGCCTTCGCGCATGGTCACGACGACGTTCGGAATCTTATTCACCGCAACCGCGCCGATCGCCGCCGCCTCGTTGAGGCCGAACCAGATATAGGCGAGCACGATGATCACCAGCGCCGGGATGTTGAGGAACAGGATGACCCAGGGATTAAAGAGCCGGTCGGCGCCGCGATGCATGCCGAGCAGGATGCCGATGACCGATCCGATCACCATGGCAAGCACGTAGGCCGCCGCAACCCGGCCAAGCGTGACGCCGAGGTTGAAGACAAGTTCGCCACTCGCCGCCTCCTCGACCAGCACTCGCCAGACCTGGGAAGGCGAGGGGAGCGCGCGGCTTGGCCAGATCTCGGCCGCCAGTGCCCAAAGCAGGCAGAACCCCAGCAGCGATGCCGTCACCGTCGCAGCCGGCATGAGGAACGGCGTGACGCCCTTGCGGCGCGACGGCTGCGCCCGAGGATCGCGCCCGCTCGCCTCCTCAGCCGCCATCGGCGAGACCTCGCCAGAACGTGCCTGGCGCCATCTCCGGCGCGCTTCCCACCAGCTTCTCGCCGCCGATCTCTGCAAGCACCCGGAAGAGCCTGGCGGCGTCTGCCTCTTCCTCGGCTGCCGGCCGCCCCGGTATGCCCTCGCGGTAGCGATCGCGCAGCGTCTCCAGTTCCCTGCCTTCGGCGCGGACGATCGGGGCTAGCCGCTGCCACTCCTCGTCCGAACTCGCGAGCAACTTCTTGGCCCGTGTGGAAGCTTCGACGAGACCCTTTGCTGCATCGGGATTCTCGTCCGCCCACTTATCGTGGAAGACGTAGCCGAGCGCTGCCACCGGTCCGGTGGCGCCGAGCGCAGCGGCGGCATCTTCCGCGCCGACCAGGCGGCGGAAGCCGTTGGCTTCAAGCCGGGCGCAGAAGTGCCAGAAGCTGAGCACCGCATCGAGTTCGCCCTGCATGGCCTTTTGCGAGAGCAGCGGCGGCGCGCCGAAGACGATCTCGTTGGCGGCAGGCAGGTCGAGGCCGTGATCCCGCCTGGCCTGCGCCTGGATCAGCAGCCAGCTCTTGTCGAGCGGCCCGCCCGCGACCCCGATCTTCTTCTCCTGGAGGTCGGCGAGCGCCCGGATGGGCGAATCCTGGGCGACCATGATCGCTCCGACCGCCGTCGAATAGGGAACCAGCGTCAGATCGGCGCCTTGCGAGCGCAGTCGCGACACCCAAAGCCAGTCTGAGACGATCACGTCGACCTCGCCCGCCTGCAGCGCGACGTTGGTCGCATCCTCGCCGGCGAAATAGACGATGTCGAGGTCGATGCCGGCGGCTGCATCGAAGCGATTATGTTTCAGCGTGTCGAGTTCCCAGCTCACCGTGCCGAATTTGAGCACGCCGATCCGCACTTTCGTGGCAGCGAGCGCGTGGCTGGTGGGCCATGCGGCGGCCAGCGGCGCGGCCGCGGCCAGCCGGATTACGTCCCGTCTCGAAATTGTCATGGCGTTTGCTCCCATGGCCTTGGCATTTGCTCGTCAAATGTCCTGATCGCGTCCGGGATATTCGCACTTCCAGCGCACGACCTTGAGGGCGGGGTGTTCCGCCGACCATTTGGCGATTTCCGGCGGTGCCAGGAACATGCATTGGGCGAGCGAACCCCGATCTTCGAAATGGAGGTGCTCGATGCGACATTTGGCGGGGTCCGCCACGAGGCAGACGGTCAGGACGAGATCGATCAGCTCCATTTGGCACCTGCTGTCGCCCTAAGGCCGCCCGGCTCGGCCCACTCGCGCTGGCCTCGCTGTTGTCCGGATTCCCTGCAGGTGCCCGAGCAGAAAACCTATGCCAAAAGGCTACGCGCTCGGCCTGGAGAGGTCAACAATATGGCCGATGCGGTCTGGTGTCGCGCTCGGGCCCATTGGAGGCCGATGGTCCGTACGGTTGACATTCACCATTGGCGGTCTAGCTTCGCTGTCATGCCGGGTTCGCAATCCCTTCAGGAATGCGGACGCTGCCACTTAATGTCCATGCCGGTGGGTTGAGCATCGGCACGGGGAGATCACGTAGGGCACCGTGAGGATCGAACAAGGAAATACCATGCGCTTCACTGCAGTTTTCGCAGCCCTGACCGTTGTACCCTTTATCGCCGGTCAGGCCGCCGCACAGGATGCGGCAGCCGGCGAAAAGGTCTTTGCCAAATGCAAGGCCTGTCACGTCGCCGACGAGGACAAGAACAAGATCGGACCTTCGCTGATGGGGGTCATCGGCAAGACGGCCGGAACCCATGAGGGCTACAAATATTCGAAGGCGATGATCGAGGCCGGGGAGGGCGGGCTCGTCTGGGACGACGAGAACCTGTCCGCATATCTTCGCGACCCCAAGGGCCTGGTGAAGGGGACGAAAATGGCCTTCGCCGGTTTGAAGAAAGACGAAGAAATTGCCAACGTCATCGCCTATCTGAAGCAGTTCTCGCAATAGGACGGCTCGCTTCGACGCCGAAAGCCCATCACGCGGCCTTGCTCAACGCGCTATCCGCGGCTCTGCGGATGGCGGCGATGTTCTCGCGGTAGGCGGCCTCGCCGTCGCCCTTGAAAACGGCCGACCCGGCGACCAGCACGTCGGCGCCGGCGGCCGAGACCAGCGGCGCCGTCTCGGGCGTCACGCCGCCGTCGATCTCGATGTGGATCGGCCGCCTGCCGATCAGCGCCTTGATCCGCTTCACCTTTTCCACGACCGCCGGGATGAAGGCCTGGCCGCCGAAGCCGGGATTGACCGTCATCAGGAGAATGAGGTCGAGCCGGTCGAGAACGTATTCGATGTTGCTTTCCGGCGTCGCCGGGTTGAGCGATACGCCGGCCTTCCTGCCGAGGTTTTTGATCGTCTGCAGCGAGCGGTCTAGATGCGGGCCGGTCTCGGCATGGACGGTGATGATGTCGCAGCCGGCGTCGGCGAAGGCGGCGAGATAGGGATCGGCCGGCGCGATCATCAGGTGGCAGTCGAAGACCTTGTCGGTGCGGTTGCGGATCGCCTTGACGACAGGCGGGCCGAAAGTGATGTTGGGCACGAAATGGCCATCCATCACGTCGAGATGGATCCAGTCCGCCCCGGCAGCGGCGACAGCCGCGACCTCGTCGCCGAGTTTCGAAAAATCGGCCGACAGGATGGAAGGCGCGATGATCGGCTTCGAGGTCATTTGTCGTCCTTTCCTGTTTCGTCCGACCGGAATTTCCCGCCAGGATACGGCGATGAAGTCAGTTCATCCGCGTATCCCCGTCTGCCGCATCGCCGTCAAGCTTGCCTTCGACGAAGACGCGGCTGGCGCGTATGTCCGGCTCCTCGATGGTGACCAGATCGAGCCTTGTCAGTTTTTCGCCGCGTGCGGCGAACAGGCGGTTGGCCTGTCGCAGCCGCGCGCGATCCAGCGCATTCCGGATCGATCGCGCGTTGGAAAAATGCGGTAGCCTCATCCTCAGCGGAATATACTCGTCCAACGCCGCTGCCGCCGGTTCGCTCAGCCGGTAGTTCTGTTCAGCCAGCATGATTTCGGCAATCGATTTCAGTTCCGGCGGGCTGTAGTCGGGAAAATCGAGATGGTGGGCGATGCGCGAACGCATGCCCGGGTTGCTCTCGAAGAAGCGATCCATCTTGTTCTTGTAGCCGGCGAGGATCACGACCAGATCGTCACGGTTGTTCTCCATGCATTGCAGCAGGATCTCGATCGCTTCCTGCCCGTAGTCGCGCTCGTTCTCGGGCTTGTAGAGATAATAGGCCTCGTCGATGAACAGCACGCCGCCCATGGCGCGCTTGATCACCTCGCGGGTCTTTGGCGCGGTATGACCGACATACTGGCCAACCAGATCGTCGCGGGTGACCGAGACGAGATGGCCTTCCCTGACATAACCCAGCCGATGCAGGATTTCGGCCATGCGCAGCGCGACCGTCGTCTTGCCGGTACCGGGATTGCCGGTGAAGTTCATGTGAAGCGTCGGCGTCTCGGAGGAGATGCCGAATTTCCTGCGCAGCCGGTCGACCAGAAGCAGCGCCGCGATCTCGCGGATGCGCGTCTTGATCGGCTTCAGGCCGACAAGCTCGCGGTCGAGCTTGTCGATCACCTCATCGATGTTCGAGGCTTCGAACTCGGCTTGCAGATCGACCAGCTCACTATCGCCGAGGACCGTCTGGTCTACCATGTCAAGCATGATGCCGCTCCTATCTCGAAGCCGGCCTTACGACCGCTCGCCCTCGGGCCTGTCGGTTGCATAAGGCACGATGGAATAGCCCTGGCTGCGGCCGTCGCGCTCCTGGCGCAGCAGCCGGAAGCCGGGTTCGTTCGGCGGGCGGTTGACGATGTAGGACATGCGCGGCGCCTCCCAGCCCTTGGTCGAATCGAAGGCGGTGACGCGCACATACATGTTGGGCAGCGCCTTCCGGCAATTGTTGATCTCCATCAGGATACCCGCCGGGTCCTTCAGGTCGAACATAGGATTGCCATACATCTCCCAGTAGGTGTTCCGGGGATGCGGATCGTCGGTGTATTCGACGCTGACCGCCCAGTGGTTCTTCAGTGCGTATTTGATCTGCGCCGAAATCTGTTCGTCGGTGAGGTCGGGCAGGAACGAGAACTGTCCCTGCGTGACCTTGTTTCCCGGATTGGTCATCATGGCTTTTGGTCCTCTTGTTTGTTGAGCAAGACCTAGTCCGAAAAGCCTGCAGCTTTTCGGGAGGCCTGCTTCAGAAGCTGGGCGTCGCGGTTGGCACGAAGTCGGCCGTGTCGGTCGATTCGTAGTTGAAGGTGACGTCCTTCCAGGTCTCCAGCGCGGCTTTCAGGGGCGTGCACCATTTTGCCGCCTGCTCGAGGATCCGGGGGCCTTCGCGCAGATAGTCGCGGCCCTCGTTGCGGGCGAGGATCATGGCTTCCAGCGCCACGCGATTGGCCGTGGCCCCAGCCTGGATACCGTCGGGATGGCCGATCGTGCCGCCGCCGAACTGGAGGACAACGTCCTCGCCCAGATAGTGGATCAACTGGTGCATCTGGCCGGCATGGATGCCGCCAGACGCCACCGGCATCACCTTGTTGAGGGAAGCCCATTCCTGGTCGAAGAACAGGCCGTGCTCGAGGCTTTGGGGCGTGCGCTCCTCGCGCAGCGTGTCATAGAATCCCTTGATCATCAGCGGATCGCCCTCGAGCTTGCCAACGACCGTGCCGGCATGGATGTGGTCGACGCCCGCCATGCGCATCCATTTGCAGATGACACGGAAATTCATGCCGTGGTTCTTCTGGCGCGAATAGGTCGAGTTGCCGGCGCGATGCAGGTGCAGGATCATGTCGTTGCGGCGCGCCCACTTCGCCATCGACTGGATCGCCGTGTAGCCGATGACGAGATCGATCATGATGATGCACGAGCCGAGGCTCTTGGCGAACTCGGCACGCTCGTACATCTCCTCCATCGTGCCGGCGGTGACGTTGAGATAGTGGCCCTTGACCTCTCCGGTGGCGGCCGATGCCTTGTTGACCGCCTCCATGCAGTAGAGGAAGCGGTCTCGCCAGTGCATGAAGGGCTGCGAGTTTATGTTCTCGTCGTCCTTGACGAAGTCGAGTCCGCCCTTCAGCGCCTCGTAGACGACGCGGCCGTAATTGCGTCCGGACAGGCCGAGCTTCGGCTTGGTCGTGGCGCCGAGCAGCGGCCGGCCGAACTTGTCGAGCCGCTCCCGCTCGACGACGATGCCGGTAGCCGGGCCCTGGAACGTCTTCAGATAGGCGACGGGAATGCGCATGTCCTCGAGCCGCAAGGCTTTGACCGCCTTGAAGCCGAAGACGTTGCCGATGATCGAGGCGGTCAGGTTCGCGATCGAGCCCGGCTCGAACAGATCGAGGTCATAGGCGATGGTCGCGAAGTACTGCTGCTCGGTCTTGGTGCCGGGGCCGGTATTGGGCACCGGTTCGGACTTGAACGCCTTGGCGCGGTAAAGCTCGCAGGCGGTCAGCCTGTCGGTCCAAACGACCGTCCACGTCGCCGTGGAACTTTCGCCGGCGATCGCGGCCGCCGCCTCCTCGTGATCGACGCCAGGCTGCGGCGTGATCCGGAACACGGCGATCAGATCGGTGTCCTTGGGTTGGTAGTCGGGCTCCCAGTAACCCATGTTCTTGTAGGGGATGACGCCGGACTTGTAGCGTTCCTTGCCTTCCCTGAGGGTTCCGGTCTTGGGCATGTCCATCGTGTTCATGGCAGGTCTCCTGTCTGTTGGTCAGGCCGCTTTGGCCGTGGCGATCTGCGGGTCCAGCTTGCCCGCGGCATAGCGTTTGGCCATCTCGTCCATCGGGACGACCTTGATCCTGGAAGCGTTGCCCGCCGTGCCGAAGCGCTCGAAGCGGTCGCGGCAGAGGCCGCTGAGCGCATCCATCGCCGGCTTCAGGAATTTGCGCGGGTCGAACTCGGCCGGGTTCTCCATGGCGACACGGCGGAACTGACCGGCCATCGCCATGCGGCAGTCGGTGTCGATGTTGACCTTGCGCACGCCATGGCGGATGCCGCGCGCGATCTCCTCGACCGGCACGCCCCAGGTCTGGGGCATCTCGCCGCCATATCTGTTGATCACGTCCTGCAATTCCTGCGGCACGGAGGACGAGCCGTGCATGACGAGATGCGTGTTCGGCAGCTTCTCGTGGATCGCCTCGATGACGTGCATGGCGAGGATGTCGCCGTCGGGCAGCCTCGTGAACTTGTAGGCGCCGTGCGAGGTGCCGCAGGCGATCGCCAATGCGTCGACCCTGGTTCGCAGCACGAAGTCGACGGCCTGGTCGGGATCGGTCAGCAA
>JALYWP010000301.1 GCA_030852655.1 Pseudomonadota bacterium
GGCGGAAGCCGCGCGGCGCGCCGTCGCGCGTTGTGCGCCCTACAACCTTCCCGCCGAGAAATACGAGGCGTGGGCCGACGTCATCGTCAATTTCGACCCGAGCGAAATGTTCTGAAGCGACGTTCGCCAGACTTCAGCCAAGAGGTTCGACTGCATGGAAAAATTCTGCTTGAAAAGACTTGTCCGGGCGATGCTGACCGCTGCCGTGCTTTCCGCCGGGCTGAGCGCCGCCGCCATCCTGCCGGCGCGTGCGCTGGTCGAGATCGACGTCAACAAGGGCAACATCGAGCCGCTGCCGATCGCCATCACCGACTTCCTCGCGAGTGACGCGCTGGGTGCCGAGATCACCGGCATCATCGCGGCGGACCTGCAGCGTTCCGGCCTGTTCGCGCCGATCGACAAGGGTGCCTTCATCGAGAAGATATCCAATCCGGACGCCGCGCCGCGCTTCGAGGACTGGAAGGTCATCAACGCGCAGGCGCTGGTCACCGGCCGCGTCACCCAGGAGAGCGACGGGCGCCTGCGCGCCGAGTTCCGCTTGTGGGACACATTCGCGGGACAGCAGCTGATCGGCGAGCAGTTTTTCGCCAACAAGGCGAATTCGCGCCGCGTCGCACACATCATCGCCGACGCGATCTATGAGCGGCTGACCGGCGAGAAGGGCTATTTCGACACGCGCGTCGTCTTCATCGACGAGTCAGGCCCAAAGAACGACCGGAAGAAGCGACTGGCGATCATGGACCAGGACGGCGCCGGCGTTCGCTATCTGTCGGACGGCAGCGCGATCACGCTGACCCCGCGTTTCTCGCCGACGCGGCAGGAAATCACCTATATGTCCTACGAGAGCGGCCAGCCCCGCGTCTATCTGCTGCAGATCGAGACCGGCCAGCGCGAGCTTGTCGGCAATTTCCCGGGCATGACCTTCGCGCCGCGCTTTTCGCCGGACGGCCAGAAGGTGATCATGAGCCTGATGCGCGAGGACGGCAATTCCAACGTCTACACCATGGATTTGAGAAGCCGCACGACGACGCGGCTGACCGAGTCGAATTCGATCGATACCTCGCCGTCCTATTCGCCTGACGGCAGCAAGGTGGTCTTCACCTCGGACAGGGGGGGTCAGCCTCAGATCTATGTCATGGCAGCCGACGGCTCGGGCCAGACCCGCATTTCCTTCGGCGGCGGCAGCTATTCGACCCCGGTGTGGTCGCCGCGCGGCGACCTGATCGCCTTCACCAAGCAGTCCGGCGGCGAATTCCAGATCGGCGTGATGAAGACCGATGGCTCCGGCGAACGCATACTTTCCTCCGGCTTCCAGCAGGAGGGGCCGACCTGGGCGCCGAACGGCCGTTACATCATGTACTTCAAGGAAGCCGCCGGCTCCGGTGGCCCGAAGCTCTATTCGATCGACCTGACCGGCCGCAACGAGCAAGCGATACCGACGCAAAACTACGCGTCGGACCCGGCCTGGTCGCCGCTGCTGGAATAGATCAAATTTTAACCATCGGCGGCTCTGCCACGCGCGCGCCGCCTTCGTGCCGCATTTCCGCCAAGCGAGCACGGCCATTGTGGAACATGGTATTGGCCATCGCGGACGGGCGAAGCCAGAAAAAATTAACCATGTTCCTTGAGCGCCGGTTAACCGCGATGTGGTTACTGGCTGATCAACGAAATCACTCGAATGCGAAGGAGAGGCCGCATGCGCCGCATCGCAGCAATGACAAGAAATCCGCTCGTCGTAGCGTTGTTCCTGGCGCTCGCGGTCGCGGGCTGCGCCAACAAGAAGACGCCGAACAATGCGGCTGATCTGGGCCTCGCCGGCGGCGCGGCGACACCGGGCTCGGCCAAGGACTTCACCGTCAACGTCGGCGACCGCATCTTCTTCGATACCGACAGCTCGGTGATCCGCGCCGACGCCCAGGGCATACTTGCCCGCCAAGCGCAGTGGCTGAACCAGTACCGCCAATACGCCATCGTCATCGAGGGCCATGCCGACGAGCGCGGCACGCGCGAATACAACATCGCGCTCGGCGCACGCCGCGCCGCCGCGGCCCGCGACTACCTCGCTGCGCGGGGCGTCGCCGCCAGCCGCATGAAGACCATCTCCTACGGCAAGGAACGGCCGGTCGCGGTGTGCGACGACATCTCCTGCTGGTCGCAGAACCGCCGCGCGGTTACGACGCTCTCCGGCGCCGGCAGCTGAGGCCAAAAGGTCACGCTCTCGACGAAAGGCGGCCGTTCTGGCCGCCTTTTTCGCTTATGGACGCAAGCAAACAAAATTTGGCCGAAGTCTCGTCTTGCTCTAAAAGCCGAGACGCGCGGTTGCGCACCAACGTTCCTTCATCGTGAGAAGCCCATGTATTTTCGATCGATCCTGAGCGGTACGCTCGCAATCCTTCTCGTGTCCGGCACGATCGTCCAGGCGGACGAGCGCGCCGGGCTGTTGAACGCATTCGGCAGCGACACTGCCGAGAGCGGCCTGTCGCTGGCCGGGCTCGGATTGCCGAAACTCTTCGGCAGCACGGAGAAACCCGCCGGTCAGGTCGAACTGGCGCAAGCCGGCGACCCGCGCATCACCGCCATGGAAGAGCAGATACGCTCGCTTTCCGGTTCCATAGAGGAATTGAACTTCCAGATCCTGCAAATGCAGGAGCAGATGCGCAAGATGCAGGAAGACAACGAGTTCCGCTTCCAGGAACTGGAGCAGAAGAAGACGGATGCCGGCGCTCCAGCCGGCAGCCCGGCCCGGCGCGAGGACAGCAACGTGGCGTCCGCCGATCGCGCCGCGCCCGCGCAGATGCCGACCGGCGACCAGGCTACCGCTGCGGAGGAACAAGACGCGCTTGGCGTCCCGATGGAGCCGGAAGTCCTCGTCGACAACCGCACCGGTGAACCGGGGGGCGCCGACAGCCTGGCTGCCCCGCCGCAGGTTTTCGGAACGATCACTTTCGATGAGAGCGGTAACGTCACCGGCGGCAGCGTCGGCGACCAGACCACGCAATCCGTCACGCCCGGCGAGGCGGCGGCCCAGCCGGCGGCCCCGGGCGCAGCTGCGCCGTTGGAAGGAACCCAGATGGCGGCGCTGCCGGCGACGGACGATCCGGAAGAACTCTACCGCAATTCCTACGAGTTCATCCTGTCCGGCGATTACGGCACGGCGGAAGAGGGGTTCCGCACCCATATTTCGCGCTTTCCCTCCGACCCCAGGACTGCCGATGCGCATTTCTGGCTGGGCGAGGCCCTTCTCGGGCAGAAGAAATACCGCGACGCGGCCGAGACCTTCCTCGCGGCCAACAAGGACTACCCGTCGTCCAAGAAGGCGCCGGACATGCTGCTGAAGCTCGGCGTGTCGCTTGCCGGCCTCGACCAGAAGGACGTCGCCTGCGCGACCTTCGCGGAGATCGGCAATCGCTATCCGGATATTTCCGGCGCGCTGAAGGAACGCGTCAAGCAGGAACAGGCCCTGGCTGCGTGCTGACCACGCCGCAAGGCACACTCGAACCGTCAGGGTTGTTCTCGCCCATCGACCTGGCCTCGCGCCCGGCCGTGATCGCCGCCGTGTCGGGCGGCAGCGATTCGCTTGCGCTGCTGCTGCTGCTCAAGAGCCATTTCGACCGATTTTCGCCGCCGACGCGGCTTGTCGCCGCCACCGTCGATCATGCGCTGCGGCCGGAGTCTGCGGCGGAAGCGGCCGCTGTCGCGCGGCTCTGCGCCGGCCTCGGCGTGCCGCACCGCGTGCTGACCTGGGCCGGCGACAAGCCGAAGACCGGAATTGCCGCCGCTGCGCGCGAGGCGCGCCACCGGCTGCTGGCGGAGGCGGCGGCAGCCGAAGGGACCGATTTGGTCCTGACCGGACATACCGCAAACGACCAAGCCGAGACGGTCTTGATGCGCCAGGCGCGCGAGAGCCTGCCCGATGGGGGTCGCGGCGCGGCCGGCATGGCGCAGGCGACGCTCTTCAACGGGAAGACCTGGCTCGTGCGGCCGCTGCTGGGCGTGCGGCGCAACGCCTTGCGCGATCTCTTGAGACAGAAGCGGATCGCGTGGATAGACGATCCGACGAATGCCGACCAGCGATATGAAAGGCCGCGCGTCCGCAAGAGGCTCTGCGAGGTGGACGGTGAGGAGGCAACCGCGCAGGCGCTGAAGGATGGCGCGGCGGCCGCCGGGCGGCGCGCGTCATCGAGCGAGCGAGCAGCGGGACTGATCCGCGAACATGCCCGCAGCCCCGCTCCGGGCTTGCTCCGGCTGCGGTCGGATTTCTTCCGCGCGGAACACGCAGAGCCCGCCGTCCTTGCACTGCGCATCCTGCTTGCAGTCGCCGGCGGAACCCCGCATCTGCCAGACGCGGCGCGGAGCGAAGCTTTGTTTGCCCGACTGGCGGCCGGCAGCCCGTTCCGCGCCGTGCTGTCGAGGACATTGATCGACCGGCGCAAGGCGGACGCGTTCCTGCTGCGCGAGGCGCGGGGACTGCCGGCGGTGCACGAGGTCCGCGGCGGGACCGTCTGGGACGGCCGATATTGCATTGTTGCGCCTTCCCTCGATGCCAGGCGCGAGCCGCCGGATATGCCAGCCCGGGAAAGCCAGGAATGCGGGACCGTTGCGCCGGAGAGTCTCCTGCGCCTGGCGGCCGCGGCACAGCCGGCGCTCCCTCCGCAATGGTCGGCGGTTCCGGTGCTGGCGCCCTGGGCGACGTATCTGCCATCCTTCGACATCGCTGTGGCGCGCGCGGCGGCGGAATTGATCGGCGCCCCGCCGATCACGGCGCCGCCCTTTCGCGAACATGATTGAGAGCAATGCTTAACCGAGACAGGCTGTCACGCTTGGCAATGGTTGCCGTGGTCCCTATGTTAGGGCCACGGGATACCACCTCTGACGGGCGTTTCCACACGGCGCCGACGGGAAAAAAATGAATCCTAATTACCGCAATCTGGCGCTCTGGGCGATCATCGCCGTCCTTTTGATCGCGTTGTTCAACCTGTTCCAGTCGCCGCAGCAGCGTGGCGCCCCGAGTGAAATCGCCTATTCCGAATTCCTCTCCGCGCTCGACGCCGGGCGGGTCAAGTCGGTGACGATCGCCGGCGACCGCATCAGCGGCGTCTACAGCGACAATTCGAACGGCTTCCAGACCTATTCGCCGGGCGACTCGTCGCTGGTGACCCGGCTCGAGGAGAAGAACGTCACGATCACGGCGCGCCCGGAGACGGACGGCTCGACCTCCATCTTCTCGATGCTGCTCGGCTGGCTGCCGATGATCCTGATCCTCGGCGTCTGGATATTCTTCATGCGCCAGATGCAGTCCGGCTCGGGACGCGCCATGGGCTTCGGCAAGTCGAAGGCCAAGCTTTTGACCGAGGCGCATGGCAAGGTCACCTTCCAGGACGTGGCCGGCGTCGACGAGGCCAAGGAGGATCTCGAGGAGATCGTGGAATTCCTGCGCGATCCGCAGAAATTCCAGCGGCTTGGCGGCAAGATTCCACGCGGCGTTCTGCTCGTCGGTCCTCCCGGAACCGGCAAGACGCTCATTGCCCGCGCCGTCGCCGGCGAGGCCAACGTGCCCTTCTTCACCATCTCCGGCTCGGATTTCGTCGAGATGTTCGTCGGTGTCGGCGCTTCCCGCGTGCGCGACATGTTCGAGCAGGCCAAGAAGAATGCGCCGTGCATCATCTTCATCGACGAGATCGACGCGGTGGGCCGTCATCGCGGCGCCGGCCTTGGCGGCGGCAATGACGAGCGCGAGCAGACGCTGAACCAGCTGCTGGTCGAGATGGACGGCTTCGAGGCCAACGAAGGCGTCATCCTGATCGCCGCGACCAACCGCCCCGACGTGCTCGACCCGGCGCTGCTCAGGCCGGGCCGCTTCGACCGGCAGGTCGTGGTGCCCAACCCGGACATCACCGGCCGCGAGAAGATCCTCAAGGTGCATGTGCGCAACGTGCCGCTGGCGCCGAATGTCGACCTCAAGGTGCTGGCGCGGGGAACACCCGGCTTTTCCGGCGCCGACCTGATGAACCTCGTCAACGAGGCGGCGCTGATGGCGGCAAGGCGCAACAAGCGCCTCGTCACCATGCAGGAGTTCGAGGACGCCAAGGACAAGGTGATGATGGGCGCGGAGCGCCGCTCGACGGCCATGACCCAGGCCGAGAAGGAACTCACCGCCTACCACGAGGCGGGGCATGCCATCCTGGCGCTCAACGT
>JALYWP010000331.1 GCA_030852655.1 Pseudomonadota bacterium
ACCTATTCCAAGGACATGCAGGAGGACAAGGAAGCCGTCTTCGACG
Source organism: Pseudomonadota bacterium (assembly GCA_030852655.1). Lineage (GTDB taxonomy): Bacteria > Pseudomonadota > Alphaproteobacteria > Rhizobiales > Rhizobiaceae > Mesorhizobium_K. Next base: position 47 of record JALYWP010000331.1, read on the forward strand.
CCGCCGAGACGCTCGACCTGATGCTGGCGGCGATGACCGGCATGGTCGGCGACATGACGGTCGATCAGGCGGCGATGAAAAAGGCGGCCGGCGCCGGCTATTCCACCGCCACCGACCTTGCCGACTGGCTGGTCAGGACGCTCGGCCTGCCCTTCCGGGAGGCGCACCACGTCACCGGCCGCGCGGTGGCGCTGGCCGAGGCCAAGAAGGTCGGGCTGGAGAGGCTGGCGCTCGCCGACTTGCAAGAGATTCATCCCGGCATCACCGAGGATGTGTTCTCTGTTTTGTCGGTGCAGAATTCGGTGAAGAGCCGCGTAAGCTACGGCGGCACCGCACCGAGCGAGGTCAGAAAGCAGATCCGCGCATGGAAGAAGCGGCTGGCGAAGGCTTGAACATGCTTGATTTGCCGGGTGCAAAGCCGGAAAATTTTCGCTACAAGCGGGCGAAGGATTTCAGCGCGGACCGGTGGGCTAGATGAACGACGGCAGGCTTTTCGTGGCGATCGCACTCGTGCTGGCGGTTGCCGTGGTGTCCGGCTGCGGCCGCAAGTCCGGCCTCGACACGCCCTACCAAGCGCAGGTGGACGCGCGCAAGGAAGCCGAAAAGACCGGCGGGCCGATGCCGCCGGAGCCGCAGAAACCGGACAACGACAAGCCTTTCCTGCTCGATCCGCTGCTTTGAAGCTGTGTCGATATTCGCGCCAGCCCGGCCTGCAAATGGCGGCTTTCTGCGCTTCAGCTTTCGCCAATAACCGGACTATTCGCGCTTGAACCATTTTCACTACAAGGGCGGCGTGCTGCACGCCGAGGATGTCGCCGTTCCGGAGATCGCGGCAGCGGTCGGCACGCCCTTCTATTGCTATTCGACGGCGACGCTGACCAGGCACTACAAGGTCTTCGCCGAAGCCTTCGCCGGCATGGACAGCCTCGTCTGCTACGCGATGAAGGCGAATTCCAACCAGGCGGTGCTGCGCGTGCTGGCCAGGCTGGGCGCCGGCGCCGACGTGGTCTCGGAAGGCGAATTGCGTCGCGCGTTGGCCGCCGGCATCCCGGCGTCGAAAATCCTGTTCTCCGGCGTCGGAAAGACCGCCAGGGAAATGGACTTTGCGCTGGACGCCGGCATCCTCTGTTTCAACGTGGAATCCGAGCCGGAACTCGAGCTTCTGTCGACGCGCGCGACGAGGCTCGGACGGACGGCGCGCGTTTCGCTGCGCATCAATCCCGATGTCGATGCCAAAACCCACAGGAAGATTTCGACCGGCAAGGCCGAGAACAAGTTCGGCATTCCCTGGCAGCGCGCGCGGGCGGTCTATGCGAGGGCGGCGGAACTGCCCGGCGTGAAGGTCGCTGGCATAGACATGCATATCGGCAGCCAGATCACCGAGCTGCAGCCCTTCGACGACGCCTTCGCGCTGCTCGCCGAACTCGTCGGAACGCTGAAGGCCGACGGCCACGCGATCGAGCATGTCGACCTTGGCGGCGGACTTGGCATCCCCTATCGCACCGACAACGACCCGCCGCCGCTGCCCGATGCCTATGCCGAGATCGTCAGGAAGCGGATCGCGCCGCTCGGGCTGAAAGTGATGTTCGAGCCGGGAAGGCTGATCGTTGGCAATGCCGGCATCCTGGTGGCCGAGATAATCTACGCCAAGGAAGGCGACGCCCGGAATTTCCTGATCGTCGACGCGGCGATGAACGATTTGATCCGCCCGACGCTCTACGACGCCTTCCACGACATACGCCCGGTGGTCGAGCAGCCGGCGAACGCGCCGCGCATGACGGCCGACGTGGTCGGACCGGTTTGCGAGACCGGCGACTACCTCGGCCTCGACCGCGACCTGCCGAAGCTGGCGTCCGGCGACTTGATCGCGGTAGGCACCGCCGGAGCCTATGGCGCGGTGCAGGCCGGAACCTATAATTCGCGCTTGTTGGTGCCGGAAGTGCTGGTCGACGGCAGCCGCTTCCATGTCGTCAGGCCTCGCGGAACCTATGAAGAGCTGATTGCGCTCGACTCCGTTCCCGACTGGCTCTGACAGCCGCTGACAGCCGTTCACTATTTGGGGAACCGCCTCGCCTTTGCCGCTATTGTTGCTATCTTAGCGGTCTAATCCGCGCGCCAGCGCTGGACGGGTCCGCGGTAACTGGATAGGCCGATGACGGCAACGAATGCGGCAAGAACTGACCTCGGTGTAATGGCGAGGCTGGCGCGGACGCGCCTTGCGGTGCGTACGACGATGATCGTCGAACGCGGCTGGCCGCTCGTGCTGCCCCTTCTGGTGGTCTTCGGTCTGTTCCTCAGCCTGTCGTGGCTCGGCCTGTTCCGCATCATGCCGGACGTGGTGCGCCTTGTGGCGGTGCTCGCGCTCGGCGTCGCCGCGCTGGCGGCAGCCTACCCGCTGCGTTTCTACCGCCACCCGACGGCGGGCGAGATCGACCGCCGCATCGAGCGTGCCAACCAGCTAGCCCACACGCCGGTCCTGGTGCAGACCGACCGCCCGGCCGGAAAGGGCGGCGCTTTCGCCGAAGCGCTGTGGCGCGAGCACCAGCGCCGCATGGCGGCCAGCCTCGGCGGCGTCGGCGGCGACCTGCCGCGCACCCGCGTTCCCGAACGCGACCCTTGGGGACTTCGCGCCGCCGTGGCGCTGCTGCTGGTGACGGCCTTCGCCTTCTCCTACGGGCCGCTCGGCGGCAGTGTAGGCGACGCATTCAAGGCACATGGCTGGATGCAGACGGTGCCACCGCGCATCGACGCCTGGGTGACGCCGCCCGCCTATACCGGCAAGGCGCCGGTATTCCTCACCTCGAGCAACAACAGCCCGACAGTCGGCGAGACGGCGGGCCAGGGGGCGAATGAGACGGCTTCCGCGCCGCCGCCCGCCTTCACCGTGCCAGAACACAGCGAGCTGTCGCTGCGGGTGACCGGAGGGTCTGGCGAGGAGACGCTGACCTTCACCGACGCGGCCGGCACGATCAGGGACATCGAGCCGACGGGAATGCCCGAGAGCGCGACCGGCGAGATCACCGCGCCCGCGCCGACCGGCGTGGCGAGCGTGCGGCAGTTTGCCGGCAAGCTGACGAGCGACGGTACGCTGACGCTGAAATCAGGCGACCGCGAACTCTCGGCCTGGAGTTTTGCCGTCACGCCGGACCATCCGCCGGTGATCCGCTTCTCCGACGAACCGAAGCGGGCGGTGAACGGATCGCTGGAACTGGCCTACGAGGTCGAGGACGACTACGGCACGGCCGAGGCGTCCGCCGATTTCGCGCTGGAGGAAGTGCCGGCTGCCGGCGCCCGACCGCTCTACGGCAAGCCGGAGATGAAGCTTTCGCTGCCGCGGCGCGACGCCAAGGGGCCGGCCGCCAAAACCTCGCGCGACCTGACCGAGCATGTCTGGGCGGGATCGCGCGTTAAACTGACGCTGAAGGCCAAAGACGCGGCTGGCCAGGAGGCCGCGAGCGAGACCAAGACCTTCGTAATGCCGGAGAGGATATTCACCAACCCGCTCGCCCGCGCGATCGTCGAGCACCGCAAGATCTTCTCGCTCGACGCCAACCGCAAGAAGGACGTGCTCGACCTGATCGACGCCATCACGTTGCGGCCCGAGGACACGTTCGAGAACCCGTCGCACTATCTCGGCATCGTGGCCGGCCGCACCCAGCTGGTCATGGCCAGGTCCGATGAGGAGTTGCGCGCCGTCGCCGACTATATGTGGGAGATGGCGCTGTCGATCGAGGACGGCGACCTGTCCGCTGCCGAGAAGCGCCTGCGCCAGGCGCAGGAAGCCTTGCAGCAGGCGCTGGAGAACGACGCTTCCGACGAAGAGATCGATCGACTGATGGCGGAGTTGCGCCAGGCCATGGACGAATTCCTGCGCGAATTCGCCGAGCGCGCCATGCAGAACCCGAACATGGCCCAGGAGATGCCCGGGAACAGCCAGGAACTGCGCCAGAGCGACCTGCAAAAGATGCTCGACCAGATCGAGAACCTGGCCAAGTCCGGCAACCGCGACCAGGCCAGGGACCTGCTCGCGCAGCTTCAGGAGATGATGAACAACCTGCAGGCGGGTCGCCAGCAGCAGAATCAGAACGGCCAGCAGAACTCCGAAATGCGCCAGCAGATGGACAAGCTCGGCGAGATCATGCGCCGCCAGCAGGAGATGATGAACGAGACCTTCCGCATGGACCAGATGCAGCGCGGACAGCAGCAGCGGCAGGGCCAGGGCGGTGAGCAGCAAGGCGAGAACGAGCAAGGGCAGCAGCCCGGCCAGCAGGGCCGACCGATGACGGCCGAGGAGTTCGCCGAGGCGATGAAGCAATTGCAAGAGGGCCAGGGCCAGTTGCAAGGCGACCTCGAAGCGCTGATGAAGGGCCTCGAGGGCATGGGCATGCAGCCCGGCGAAGGTTTTGGCGAAGCCGGCGAAGCGATGGGCGAGGCCGAAGGCTCGCTCGGCCAGGGCGAAGGCGGCCGCGCCGTCGGCCAGCAGGGCCGTGCGCTGGAAGCCCTACGCAAGGGCGCGCAGGACATGATGAACCAGATGATGCAGGCCCAGCAGGGCGAGGAAGGCGGCGGCCAGGAAGGCGGCCGTCAGCAGAATGCCGACCGCGACCCGCTTGGCCGTCCGCGCGCCACGCGAGG
>JALYWP010000009.1 GCA_030852655.1 Pseudomonadota bacterium
GAGGTCGGCGCATCGAGCCCCGCCATCAGGCGCATCAGGCTCGTCTTGCCGGAAAGGGTCGGCCCCAAGAGCACGTTCAGCGAGCCGTGGCGAAACGTCAGCGACACGTCGCGGATGTGGTCCACGCCGGACACGGTCTTGGTGACATTTCGCAGTTCGAGCATTCCGCCGCCTCCCAGGCTGATACTCTCGAGTTCAGCTTCTACTCCGCGGCTGCACTGTGCAAGCCGGGCTTCAGCCCCTTCATGTATTCATCGAGCGCGGCCGCTTCCTCGCGGGTGAGCGTCAGCCCACGCTTCGTCCGGCGCCACAGCACGTCCTCAGCCGTGACGGCCCATTCGTGGTCGATCAGGTAGCGGACCTCCGCCTCGTAAAGGTCCGGCCCGAATTTTATACCCAAGTCGGCCTCGGACCTTGCGAGGCCGAGCAGCACGGCGGCGCGCGTGCCATAGAGCCGGGTCAGGCGGCGTGCGAGGCTGAGGTCGACGAACGGATACCGGACCTTCAGCTTCTGGACCTGCGCGTCGAAACCCGTCGCGGGGAAATCGCCGCCGGGCAGCGGCGCATTCGCTGTCCAGGACTTTCCCTTCCGCCCAAGGAAGTGCTCGATCTTCTCCAGCATGTGTTCGGCGAGCCGCCGGTAGGTGGTGATCTTGCCGCCGAATATGTTGACGACCGGCGCCTGGCCGTCAGGGCCATCCGCTTTCAGCACATAGTCGCGGGTGGCCTCCTGCGCCTTGGACGCGCCGTCGTCATAGAGCGGACGCACGCCGGAATAGGTCCAGACGATATCCGCCGGCTTCACCGGCACGGTAAAATATTCGCTCGCCGCCTCGCAGAGATATTTCGTTTCGGCTTCGCTGATCTTCGCGTTGTTGGGATCGCCCGAATAGTCGCGGTCGGTCGTGCCGATCAGCGTGAAATCTTCCTCATAGGGGATAGCGAAGATGATGCGTCCGTCGTTGTTCTGGAAGAAATAGGCCCGCGGATCGTCGAATTTCCTGCGCACGACGATGTGGCTGCCCTGGACGAGGCGAACGTTGTGGACCTCCTTCTGGCCGATCGCGGCGGCGAGCACATGATCGACCCACGGCCCGGCGGCGTTGACGATCAGCCGCGCCTTGACCTCGTCGAGCTTGCCGCTGCCAAGGTCCTCGACGCTGACGCTCCAATGAGCGTTTTCGCGGCGCGCGCCGACGACCTTGCAGCGGGTGCGGATGGTAGCGCCGCGGTCGGCCGCGTCGCGTGCGTTGAGCACGACGAGGCGTGCATCATTCACCCAGCCGTCGGAGTATTCGAAAGCCTTGGTGAATACCGGTTTCAGCGGCTTCCCGGCGGAGTCCTTGCGCATGTCGAGCGTGCGCGTCGGCGGCAGCAGCTTGCGGCCGCCGATATGGTCGTAGAGGAAGAGGCCGAGCCGCACGAGCCAAGCCGGGCGCGGGCCTCCCTTGTGATAGGGCAGCACGAAACGCATCGGCCAGATGATGTGCGGGGCATTGCGCCACAGCACCTCGCGCTCCATCAGCGATTCACGCACCAGCCGGAATTCGTAATATTCCAGGTAGCGCAGTCCGCCGTGGATCAGCTTGGTGGAAAACGACGAGGTGCCGCTGGCAAGGTCGTTCATTTCGGCAAGGAATACGGAATAGCCCCGACCCGCTGCATCGCGGGCTATGCCGCATCCGTTGATGCCGCCGCCAATGACGAAAACGTCATGGATCAGGGATTCGCTCAATCGATTCCTCCGCGCCTTCGCGATGCAGCATTCTCTGCTTAGCGAAAGCATTTCGGAATTATTTCGAAAATGTAACGAATGTCAAACGAAATACCGGGGATTGCACGATTAGTTCCCTGTCTGGACGAGGTCTACCTCGGAGTCGCGGCAGATATCGCGGATGGCGGGCAGGCTGCAGCGATCGGTGATGAAGGTGTCGACCTGACGCAGATGGCCGATGCGGACCGGCGCCGTGCGCTCGAACTTGGTGGCGTCGGCAACGAGGATCACGTGCCTGGCATTGGCTATGATCGCTTGCGCGACCTTTACCTCGCGAAAATCGAAGTCGAGAAGAGCGCCGTCATGGTCGATCGCGGAGGCGCCGATCACGGCGTAGTCGACCTTGAACTGCTTGATGAAATCGACGGCCGCCTCGCCGACGACGCCGCCATCGGAACCGCGCACCACACCGCCGGCGATCACCACCTCGATCGACGGATAGACCCGCATCCTATTGGCGACATTGATATTGTTGGTGATGACCATGAGTCCTTCATGGTCGAGCAAAGCCTTACTGACAGCCTCGGTCGTGGTGCCGATATTGATGAACAGCGAGGCATGATCGGGGATCAGTCGTGCAGCAGCAAGGCCGATCGCCTCCTTCTCGTCCGCGGCAATCTTGCGCCGCGCCTCGTATTCCATGTTTTCTATGCCGGAGGGAAAAAGCGCCCCGCCGTGAATGCGCGTCAGCAGGCGCTGGTCGCACAAGTCGTTGAGATCCTTGCGGATCGTCTGCGGCGTGACGGCGAAATGCTGGGCAAGGTCGTCGACAAGAACGCGGCCATTGTCTTTGGCCATCTGGATGATTTCATTGTGACGCGGGGACAGGAACATGGAGGCCTCCTCTTTCGTTTTTACTACAAATGATGAAAAACGAAAGCGAATTCGAACCCTGCCAGCGTCGCGTACTCGTGATCAGGCTCGGCCATTCAGGATGGCGGCGATGCCGGTAATGGCGTCGAAGGCGGCATCCACATCCGCCTCGGCGGTCTCAAACTGCCCGGTCTGAAAACGGATCGCGACACGGCCCTCAAAGCGCGTCTGAGTGAGATAGATGCGGCCGTCGTCGTTGATCGCGTCGACCAGCGCGAGATTGTGCTCGTCGGCGCACCCCGCATCGCGAGACTGGTGCCGAAAGGTGAAGAGCGAGAGCATCGGCTCGGTGACTATCTCGAAGCCAGGCACCTCGGCCAGCCGCGAGGCGAGCTTCTCGCTCCAGCGGACGTGGTTGCGGATCATCTCGCGCAGGCCTTCAAGCCCGTGCGCGCGCAGCAGGAACCACAGTTTCAGCGCGCGAAAACGGCGGCCGAGCGGCACCGTCCATTCGGAATAGTTGACGATGCCGTCCTTGCCGTGGGTCTTCAGGTATTCCGGCTTGATCGCAAGCGTGCGCACGAGGCTGTCGGGATCGCGGATGAAGTGGAGGGAGCAGTCGAATTGCGCCCCGAGCCATTTGTGCGGGTTGAACACGACCGAATCCGCATGCTCGACCCCCGACCAGAAATGCCGGAATTCAGGGCAGATCATCGCCGAGCCCGCCCAGGCGGCGTCGACATGCAGATAGAGGCCGTATTTGCGGGCGATGGCGCTGACGGCGGCAATGTCGTCGGTCGCGCCGACGCTGGTGCCGCCGACGCAGGCGATCACGCCCGCTGGAAGATGGCCCGCTGCCAGATCCGCTTCGATCGCGGCCTTGAGTTCGGCGGGCAGCATGGAACGCCAGCGTCCCCCTGTCGGAATCCGGACGAGATTTTCCTCTCCGATGCCTGAGACCCAGACGGCCCTGTCGATCGAGGTGTGGACCTGGTCCGAGGAATAGACGCGCAGGCGCGGCTGGCCGGCGAGGCCGCACCGGTTGCCCGACCATTCGAGTGCGCGCTCGCGCATCACGAGCACGGCCGAGAGCGTCGCCGACGAGGCGGAATCCTGGATGACGCCGGAGAAGCCCTCGGGCAGGTCGAGCGCCTGGCGAAGCCAGTCGATCACCTTCGTTTCGAGCTCGGTGGCGGCGGGCGATGTCTGCCAGAGCATGCACTGCGCGGCCATGGCGCTGACAAGATATTCGGCAACCACCGAAACCGGAGCGGCATTCGCCGGGAAATAGGCGAAGAAGCGCGGATGCTGCCAGTGCGTCATGCCCGGCAGGATGTCGCGCTCGAACTCGCCGAAAATCTGCTCCATAGGCTCGGGATTTTCGGGAGGCGAGGACGCAATGAGCGCCGCGATGTCGCCCGGTTGCGTCGTGGCCCGCACCGGCCGCTCACGCAGCGTATCGCGGTAGTCCACTCCCCAGTCGGCGGCGCGACGCGACCATTT
>JALYWP010000224.1 GCA_030852655.1 Pseudomonadota bacterium
GTCACCGTCTTTCGCGACGGGCAGGCGCACGTGCCGAAACATCTCTCCAAGGAGCAGGACATTCCGCTGAAGGCCGGCGACCGTGTGCGCGTTGAGACGCCCGGCGGCGGCGGCTATGGCGATCCGAGCCAGCGCGATCCGGAACTGGTCCGCCGCGATGTCGCGATGGGCTACTATTCTTCCGAGGAGGCCAGCGCGCTGCTCAGTTCCTCGTCCGAAAGCTCATCCGGCATCGCTGGTTCCTCCTCCATCGCCCAAAGCTCCGGATAGACCCGCACGAATCCGCTTTCGTCCATCTCCAGCATCGCCTCGTAGCCGTCGGTCGGCGACTCGTACCAGTAATGCTTCTCGTCGCGCCGCTCGTAGATCTGCGGCAGGTCGACCAGTTCTTTCCGGCCGATGTCGAACCAGACGACGGAGAATTCGGCCCTTTCGCCCTCCTCGAGCGCTGCGCGCTTCAATTGCAGCAGGTTCGTCGCCGGCGTGAAGCCGAAATCGAGGTCGGTGAGGTCGGCGAGCCCGTTGGGCGTCGCGTCGAGCGTCCAGCCGTCCTCCTTGCGCTCCATGCTATGGAAGAAACGCCGTCCGCCGGCGATGCCCCTTATGCTGCCGCGCTTTGCCTGCCAGGCGTCGTCGACCTCGACCGTATAGTTGACCGCCACGGGTCCGCCTTCGCCAAGGAAGGCGGTCATGCCCGTCAGGTGCCAGCCGGTGAGTGCCGGCACCAGCAGCGCCGTGTCGTGGCCGGGCGTGAAAAGGGTGCGCCAGAAGGCGGTCTGCGGGCGTCCGATCATGTCGAGCCTCATTATTGGCCTGTGCAGCCGCCCCGCTCATCGGTGGTAGCAGCGCGACCTGGCTGTTTTTGAGGCAAGAATTGGGATTTTTGTACTCAAGCGATCCGCGCGAGCAGTTTCAGCAGCGTGGAAGCTTCCCTGGAAGACAACGGGCGAAGCGTCTCTGCGGTAATCTGCTCGGCCTGCGGGGTCAGCCGCCCGATCGTCTCGCGGCCGTGCGCCGTCAGGCTGACCAGTAGCCGGCGCCTGTCGGCTTCGTGTTTCGCCAGTTCCACCAGCCCGCGCGCCTTCAGCCGGTCGATCACGCCCTTCACCGTCGCTGCGTCCATGGCGATCAGGCTGCCGAGCTGGTTCTGCGAGGTCTCGCCTACCTCGGCGAGTTTCGCCAGCGCCGCGAATTGCGGCGGGGTGAGATCGCCGATCTTCGCGGCGAAGATCGCGACATGCCGCTGATGCGCCATGCGCAGCACGAAGCCGATCTGCTCCTGCAGCCGGTATCCTTCCTGCGGCGCTGCGTCGACCAGCTTGAGCAGGTTGCGTTCGCCGGTCATGGCTCCGCCTCTGTCATCGCAATCCGTCCTCTCCCCTGACAGCCCAGGCTTCCAGCCCGCCCATCCGGCTGTGCACGCGGCCGCCGATCGACATGGCGAGAGCGAACAGGATTTCATCGGGCCGAGGGCCTTCCGGGTCACACACGGTGATGGCGTCGAAATGGCTGCGCACATAGGCCGCGTTGGCATGGCCGAGCGGCACGTCGAGGCCCGCGCCGAAGGCGCCGAGCTTCATGGCCGAGGGCACGATGGCCTTGGAGGCGCCGAGCAGTTCCCGCATCGCGTAGCCGCCCGGCACATGCCACAGCGCGCCATGTTCCAGTTCGCCTGCCGTGCCGACGATCGCGCCCTTGCCATAGCCGTCGATGACCGAAGCATCGCCGCCGAGCGCCGCGATCAGCCGCTCCGTCAGCAGCCGCCCGAGCGGCTTCAGATCGTCCATCGCGCTTTGCAGTTCCTCGGCGTAGCGACCGGCGAACGGGTTCTTCACGATGGCGAACGCGGCAGCGCGCCGGCGCGGCTTTTCAGCAACCGGGCCGCCGTCATGGCGAATCTCCTCGTTGAGGACGGCGACCTTGCGGATGGGAAATTCAGGCATGTGTTCTCTCTCGATAATTCGACTTTACCGCTTTTCCGCGGCCGGCGATTGGCGACGATGGGCGTGAAGGCTGATCTCCCCCCTTGAGGGCGAGATGGCCGGCCGGCCAGAGGGGGGTACGAACGCTCTCCAGTGTCGTCCCGCAGACCCGCGCCTCGTCATTCAAGAACAGCGCCGCTGCCTCGATCAACCCGCGCTGCCGCAGCGCCTCCGCCACAACCAGCCCCCTCTCCAGCGCCGTCGCCGCCTCTTCCGGCGTCAGCACTCCCACACCCACCGTCACCAGCCTGTCGCCGAGATCGCTGTCGGGCGCGAGCGAACATGCAGGCTCGCGCTTGACCGCTGCGTGGCCGGGCAGGTCGACGGCATTGGCGATGATCGTCGCCGCCGCGTCCGCCGCCGCACCGTTTCGCCCCAGCACCGTCACGGCATCCGCGACGCCCAGTGAAAAACTTCGCCCACGCCAGCCGCTCGTCGCCACGCCGCGCACGGAATCCTCCGCGTGGACCACGATGCGGTCGGCAAAGCCATTCTGCGTGCCGGCGATTGCCAGCCGCATCGACTGCCCGCTCGCAAGATGCAGCGCGCTGTCGCCGCCATTGTTGACATAGGCCCTGTCGAGCTTCCGCCCGGCGAGCATTGCTGCAAGGATTTC
>JALYWP010000003.1 GCA_030852655.1 Pseudomonadota bacterium
AGCGCATGGCCGAGGATCTGACCGAATACCTGCACGAGAACGGCGTGCGCGTGCGCTACATGCACTCCGACATCGAGACGCTGGAGCGCATCGAGATCCTGCGCGACCTCAGGCTCGGTGCGTTCGATGTGCTGGTCGGCATCAACCTGTTGCGCGAGGGCCTCGACATTCCCGAATGCGGCTTCGTCGCCATCCTCGACGCCGACAAGGAAGGCTTCCTGCGCTCCGAAACGTCGCTCATCCAGACGATCGGCCGCGCCGCGCGCAACGTCGACGGCAAGGTCATCCTCTATGCCGACCAGGTGACCGGCTCGATGGAACGCGCCATGGCCGAAACCAACCGCCGGCGGGAAAAGCAGCTTGCCTGGAACGAGGCCAACGGCATCACCCCGGAGAGCGTGAAGTCGCGCATCTCCGACATTCTGGAGTCGGTCTACGAGAAGGACCACGTCCGCCCCGAGATTTCCGACTTCGCCGCCGACGGCAACATGGTCGGCAACAATCTCAAGGCGCATCTGGAATATCTGCAGAAGAAGATGCGCGACGCCGCTGCCGATTTGAACTTCGAGGAGGCCGCGCGCCTGCGTGACGAGATCAAGCGGTTGACCGAACTGGAGCTGACACTGACCGACGATCCGCTGGCCAGGCAGGCCGAATCCGAAAGCCCGGTTTCGGGCCGGGAGAAGGGCCGGCACAACAAGGGCCGCGCCCTGCACAGGGCGGTGGACGACAACGGGAAGAAGAAGGGCCTGTTCGCCAAGCCGGAGCTCGATGACATGGGCACTTCTGGCGACCACGCCGTTCCGGCCGGCACGGTCCCGCGCTCGCTGTTCAAGAAGCAGTCGGCGAAGGAAGCACACGAGTCGGACTACGGCGTGCGCGACGACGGTACCAAGCTCTTCCGCAAGAATTCGCTGGACGAGATGACGGTGCGCCGCACCGAAAAGCCGGTGGAAGGTGTCAAGCCGGTCAAGCGCGCGAAGATCGGCGCCGGTTCCTACGAGGACCCGGTCGACGAAAGCAGCCGCAGGAAGGGCTCGGGCAAGGCGGGCAGGCCCGGCCGATAGCGAACGCGACATGGCGGCCTTGAGTTTATCGCAGCACCGGTGACGGCGGGCCTCGTGGCGCGTGGCCGGACGTCAGCGCCTGCGAGGCGTCCCTCGCCTGAAACCTTGACCCGGAGGCGTTTGATGGCGTCGGGACGCATTCAAGGAAACGTTCATGACCATGCTTCGCTTCGCCTCGGCCGCCTGCGAGGGTTGATCGAGCAAAAGAAATCGAAAGAAAGTGCGGGTGGGTGTCGGATCGATGCCCACCCGTTCGTCCTTCGGTGGAGACCATGGGAGATGATCATGACCTATGTCGACGGATTCCTGCTCGCCGTGCCGAAGGCGAGGCTCGATGAATACAAGGAAATGGCGCGCAGGGGCAGCGAAGTATGGATGGCACATGGCGCGCTGAGCTATGTAGAGACGGTGGGCGACGATGTGCCCTACGGGGAACTGACCTCCTTCCCGCGCGCCGTCCAGGCCAAGGATGACGAGGTCGTCGTCTTTTCCTGGGTCACCTATGAATCGCGCGCTGAACGCGACCGCATCATGAAGAAGGTGATGGAAGACCCGCGCATGCAAGGCGACATGGAGAAGATGCCTTTCGATGGCAAGCGCATGATCTTCGGGGGATTCGAGGCCATCGTGGAATCCTGAGCCGACGCCGGGCGCAACCGTCCTCCCCGCTTCGCGTTGGCGACGCCATCGACGGAGACCGCCCCATGCCCGCCTTGAAGCAGCACGGCGTCCGGGGCGACATCGTTCGTGCGCTCGACCGCGACATCAAGCCCGGCGTTCTGTCCGACGAGGGCGAAGGCGACGAATGGCCGTCGCTGCGGGAGAAAATCGTCGCCGCCGACATCTTCATTCTCGGCACGCCGATCTGGGTGGGACAGTCGTCAGGCATGGCCAGGCGCGTTCTGGAGCGACCCGACGCTTTCCTCTCCGCAACCGGGCACGCCGCCGATCGTGGCTGAAGATGGCGGCGTCCAACGCTGCCCATCTCGCCAACGTCCTGAAAGCCGACAATTATCCGGGCGTCGCAGAGGAAGGCTGAATGACAGGCGCCGTTCCTGCGGGCTTGTCCGGCATCGCTTCGGCTTTTTCGCGCGGCGCGGGTGAACCGGCCGGCAGCACGGTCGGCGGAGCCGGTGCGACAGGCGTTGCCGGCCGAGCGGACTGCGCCGGAGGTGAGCCGGCAGGCTCGGCCGTATTGGGCGCCGTCGACACGGGTGTTGCCGGCGCGGCCGCCGGCAGGGCAGTCGGTGCCGGCTGCACCGGCGTCTCGCCAAGGGCCTGGCCCGGCTCGACCTCAGCCGTCGGCGCCAATCTGACCGGCGCACCGCCGGCAGTCGCGGACGGCCCGACGGAAGACGGCGCGGCCTTCGCCACGGAGATGTCCTCGGCCGGTTCCACCGGAGCATTCGGCGCAGCCGCGGTCTTCGGTGCTTCCGCGGCCGGAAGTAATTCGGTCGGCGCGTCCTTCGTCGCCGTAAAGGCGGCCATCGGCACCGGGTCGGCCCTGCGCGGAGCCCCCCTGGCT
>JALYWP010000004.1 GCA_030852655.1 Pseudomonadota bacterium
ATCCGCTCGACCAGCAGCCGGAAAAACCCCTCGTGATCGATGTCGCGCAGGTAGGTGACGTTCTTCTCGAGCCCGGTGACGCCCCACCAGTCAGCGACGGTCATGCCCATCGTGAGCTCGGATGAAATCTCGACCGTCACGTTGATAAGGCGACCTGAGAAAAGCTCTGGCTTCAGCAGGTAAGCGATGACGCAGGGATCGTGCAGCGGCCCGCCGTCGGTGCCGTACTTGTTCTCGTCGAACCGCTCGAAAAATTCGAGCAGGTCGCCGACCGCCATCCCCTGCCTGGTGCCGAGGGCGCGGAAGGCGGCAACCCGCTTGGCGGTGGTCAGCGCCTTATGGGTGACGTCGAGCGGTACCATGACGATCGGAATGCCGGAGCGCAGCACGACGTCGGCCGCGTGCGGGTCGACATAGATGTTGAACTCGGCGGTCTGGGTGACGTTGCCGCCCTCGAAGAAGCCGCCGCCCATCAGCACGATCTCCCTGATGCGCGGCCCGATCTTCGGTTCGCGCACCAGCGCCAGCGCGATGTTGGTGAGGGGTCCGAGCGAGCAGACCGTGACCGTGCCGGGCGCCTCGCGCATCAGCGTCTCGACGATGTAGTCTACGGCATGCTGCTGCTGCAGCGGCATCGTCGGCTCGGGCAATTCGGGACCGTCGAGGCCGGTCTTGCCGTGCACGTTCTCGGCGGTGACCGGCGGGCGCACCATCGGCCGGATGGCGCCGGCGTAGACTTTCGTCCGAGGCCTGCCGGCCAGCTCGCAGATCTTGCGGGCGTTTTTCTCCGTCAGCGCCAACGGCACGTTGCCGGCCACCACGGTGATGCCGAGTACTTCGAGTTCCGGGCTCGCAAGCGCCAGCAGTATGGCGACCGCATCGTCCTGGCCGGGATCGGTGTCGATGATTATTTTCCTGCTTTCGGGCATTTCATTCCTTGGCGCTGCGGTCTTGTTCAAGCTCTTGAACTCATTGGCGGCGCGGACCATATCAGCATCAGCGGGAAAAATGCCATTCGGGTTTTTCCCCTTATGTCGCTCGTAGAGGACACAGTCACATGAGTCGTATGACGCCGTTTTCGAGTCCGCTTCTGCTTGGCTTCGACGCCATGGAAAAGACGCTGGAGCGTCTGGCGAAGACCGGCGATTCCTATCCGCCCTACAATATCGAGCGCCTTCCCGGCGCTGACGGAGCGCAGAGCCTGCGCATCACGCTTGCCGTGGCCGGCTTTGCGGACAACGACCTCGAAGTCACCATCGAGGAGAACCAGCTCGTGGTGCGCGGTCGCCAGACCGACGAGACCGAGCGTGAATATCTGCACCGCGGCATCGCCGCCAGGCAGTTCCAGCGCTGTTTCGTGCTTGCCGACGGCATGCGCGTGACCGCCGCCGAACTCAAGAATGGCCTGCTTGCGATCGATCTCGACCGTCCCGAGCCCGAAAAGCTGGTACGGAAAATAAACATTTCGGTGAAAGACTGATCCCGGTCCTGCCCGAATGCCCTTCCGGCGAAGAACCGGAACCTTTGGCTCTAGCGCGGGTTGGTCCCGATGGGACGCCCCGCAATCAGGAGGCTCACATGACTAGAAACGACGAAGCTTACACCTTCACCGAGGCCGATCTCGCTCATCTGGGCGAGGGCACCGTGGCTTACCTGCGCGAGATGGGCGCCGACGAACTGAAGGGCAAGTTCCCCGGCCTTCCCGAGATCGCTCCCGACACCAAGCTCTGGGCGCTGTTCGCCGCGAACGGCCAGCCGATCCTTCTGTCGGATGCGCGCGAGCGGGCGATTGCCGGTGCTTTCGAGAACGATTTGACGCCGGTCAGCATCCACTAATTTTAGAGCGCAGTGCGTCCGTTTGGACGCACAAGGACGCTCCAGCATTATGCCGCCTTGGAACCCTGTGTGTCGGCCAGCAGCGTATGAATTGCTGCGGCATCGTTGGTGCCGCGGACCTTGGCGACGGTTTCTCCGTCACGCAGCACCCGGGCGATCCGCGACAGCGCCTTGAGGTGGTCGGCGCCAGCGCCTTCGGGGGCCAGAAGCAGGAAGACCAGATCGACCGGTTCGTCGTCCAGCGCTTCGAAATCGACCGGCGTATCGAGTCTGCCAAAGACGCCGATGATGCGCTTGACGCCGGCGAGTTTGCCATGCGGAATGGCTATTCCGTTGCCGACGCCGGTGGAGCCCAGACGCTCGCGCTGCAGTATCGTGTCGAAGATTTCGCGCTCTGGAATGCCGGTGATCGTTGCGGCCCGCTCCGACATCACTTGCAGCAGTTGCTTCTTCGAGTTCGCCTTGAGTGCCGGCATGATCGCCGGCACATCTATCAGATCGCTGAGATCCATTTCCAATAAATCCTTGTGCTCCGCCCTTGCGCCGCCCCCTTCCCTGGAGCCGGCCGGGTGATGCTGTTGTCTAGGCTGTCATGGCTGTGGACGGGTCGATCCAGCCGATATTTCCGTCGGCACGGCGGTAGACGATGTTGACCTGGTCGTTGCCGGCGTTGCGGAACACGAAGACCGGGCTGTCCTTGGTGTCGAGTTCCACGATGGCGCGGGCGACGGTCATGGTCTTGAGCGAGACTGTCGATTCCGCAACGACCGCCGGCGCATAGTCCTCCGACACTTCCTCCTCGTCTTCCGGCACCGCCGCCATGACACGGTAGGCGACGTCCTGGTCGCGGTCGGTCGCGACGCCGTCATAGGAGCGGAGCTTGCGCTTGTAGCGGCGAAGCCTCGTCTCTATGCGGTCGGAAGCAGCTTCGAAAGCCACCTGGGGATCATAGGCCTGGCCCGCCGCCTGCAGGCCCATGCCGGTATCGAGGAAGATGACGCAATCGGCTGAAAAACGCGGTCCCGACTTTTCGACCGTCACATGCCCTGAAAACCCGCCGTCGAAATATTTCTCGATTGTCTCGCCGATCCGGCCTTCGATGCGAGATCGGAACGCTTCGCCGATCTCCATGTGTTTTCCCGATATCCGCAGGCTCATCTTCTTATTGACCTTCCCTGTTCAGACTCTGGATGTCCGGAGTTTATACCCGTGGCCGGTGGGCACAAGCTTCGCCGCGGCCTTACGGCCGATTTCTAGTCCAAACTGTCCGGTTGATCACAAGCCGTCTCCAGACGGTCCTTAAACGGCCTTGCCTGTGGCCCGTTCCATGCGGGCGGGCTTCTAGTCACTTCACCGGTGAATGTCAATGAAGCTCCGCAGGCCAGCATTTTTCAGGCTGGTTTTACCGCCCGGCGGCGACCCTTGCCCGCTTCTCGCGCCGGCGCTGCACGGAGGAGGAAATACCCATGCTCTCCCGATACTTGGCGACCGTACGCCTTGCGATGTCGACGCCGCTCTTCCTCAACATATCCACAATCGCGTCATCCGACAGAACATCGGCTGGTTTCTCAGCTTCGATCAATTCCCGGATGCGGTCGCGCACGGATTCAGAGGAATGCGCTTCGCCGCCGCCGGAAGCGGCAATAGGAGCGGTGAAGAAATAGCGCAGCTCGAACACGCCGCGCGGCGTCAACATGTATTTGTTGGCTGTCACGCGGCTGACCGTCGATTCGTGCATGCCGATCGCTTCGGCCACCATGCGCAGGTTGAGAGGCCTCAGATGCCGCACCCCGTGGGCGAGGAACGCATCCTGCTGGCGCACGATCTCGGAAGCCACCTTGAGGATGGTCTTTGCCCGCTGGTCGAGGCTGCGCGTCAGCCAATTGGCGTTCTGCAGGCATTCCGACAGGAAATCCTTCTCGGCCTGGTCCTTCGTGCGGCGGGCGACCTTGGCGAAATAGATGTGATCGACGAGCACCTTCGGCAGGGTTTCGGGATTGAGTTCGACAGCCCAGCTGCCGTCGCCGGCAGCCCGCACTTCGACATCGGCCACGATGGCGTCGGTGTTGCCGCCGATGAACCGCGTTCCGGGACGCGGGTCGAGCGCGCGGATTTCCGCCAGCATGTCGATCAGATCATCCTCCCCGACGCCGCAGATGCGCTTCAACGACGCGAAGTCGCGGCGCGCCAGGAAATCGAGATTGTCGAGCAGGGCCCGCATCGCCGGATCGAGACGGTCGCGCTGGGCAAGCTGCAGCGCGAGGCATTCGGCGAGATCGCGCGCGAACAACCCGATGGGCTCGAAGGTCTGGCAGACCGAGAGCGCTGCCGCGATATCGTCCGTTCCGGCGCCGAGGCGGGCTGCCATTTCGGATATGTCCGCCCGCATATAGCCGTCGTCGTCGAGGTTCTCGGCCAGTTCGCGGGCGATGAGCCGAGCGGCTGGATCGACAAAGGCGAAGGCGATTTGCTCGCCGACATGGTCGCGCAGCGTGACGGAAGCAGCCGCCATGTCGTCCATGTCGAACCGGTCCGTCGAGCCACCGCCGGCAGCGCCGCCGCCGGCCGACTTCCATTGGGCGGCAAGGTCGGGGCCGAGACGCTCCGAAGAGCCGGGGTCGTCGGGGAAGATGTTCTCCAATGAGCTGTCGAGCCTGTCGGACATCGCCTCGGACGTCCAGTTCGGCTCGGCCCCGAACCCATCGACGATCGCCGCTGCCGACCCTTCCTGCTTCTGAAACTGGCCGCCTGCTGCATCGTCGCGCGGCTCGGCGCGATCGAGCAGGGGATTGCGTTCGATTTCCTCGTCCACGAAGCGATCAAGCTCGATATGATTGAGTTGCAGCAGCTTGATGGACTGCATCAGCTGCGGCGTCATCACAAGCGATTGCGACTGCCTCAACTGAAGTTTGGCGGTCAGTCCCATAATGCGAACCCCGGGGCCCCGTTTACTCGCCCGGTCGCCTGGCTCCCGGCGGGTGTTGCCGGCCATAAAAGGTGGCCCGGCTTTTGCTTGTCAAGCGACAATGGGGTGGCGAACCGGCCTTACAGGAGCATTTAGCTGGTGATCCCGGGTTTAATGGGCATTCCTGTTCGGCTGCAGACACAGGCTCTCAGATTCAGGCTTCAGGAGCCTGACACGTGGCTCGTTCCGTGGAAGAGCGGGCCTCGCGGCCCGACCCCTTCTCAACCCTTCCAGCAAAACGCCGGAACCAAACATCCTAACCGGATGGTAGGGAAGCTATTCCGCCGCCTCCAGTGAGCGCGGAGCCGCGCCAAGTACCGCCCGGTCGACATGCTCCTCGAACTTCGAAAAATTGTCGGTGAACATGCCGACGAGTTTTCTGGCCTGGCGGTCATAAGCCTCCTTGTCGGCCCAGGTGGAGCGCGGATCGAGGATCGAGGCGTCTATGCCCGGTACCGCCGCCGGGACGGCGAAGCCGAAGAAGGGGTCGGTGCGGAATGCGGCGCCGCTGAGCGACCCGTCCAACGCCGCCGACAACAATGCTCGCGTCGCCTTGATCGGCATGCGGCTGCCGGTGCCGTAGGCGCCGCCGGTCCAGCCGGTGTTGACCAGCCAGCAGGAGACGTCGTGCTCGGCCATCAGGCGCTTGAGCAGTTCGCCGTATTCCGAAGGATGCCGCGGCAGGAAGGGCGAACCGAAGCAGGCAGAGAATTCCGGCGTCGGCTCGGTGACGCCGCGCTCGGTGCCGGCGACCTTGGCGGTATAGCCGGAGAGGAAGTGATACATGGCCTGCGCTGGCGTCAGTCGGGCGATCGGCGGCATGACGCCGAAAGCGTCCGCGGCGAGCATGACGATGTTCTTTGGCTGGCCGGCGCGGCCGGTCGGCGACGCATTCGGGATGAAGGAGAGCGGATAGGCCGAGCGGGTGTTCTCGGTCTTCGATCCGTCGTCGAAGTCCGGCTTGCGCGTCAGAGGGTCAAGCACGACGTTTTCCAAGACCGCGCCGAAGCGGTTGCTCGCGGCAAAGATCTCCGGCTCGGCTTCCGGCGACAGGCGTATGCATTTGGCATAGCAACCGCCCTCGAAATTGAAGATGCCGTTCGGTCCCCAGCCATGCTCGTCGTCGCCAAGGAGCGTGCGCGCCGGATCCGCCGACAGCGTCGTCTTGCCGGTTCCCGAGAGCCCGAAGAAGATCGCCGCGTCGCCGTTCGGCCCGACATTGGCCGAGCAGTGCATGGGCATGACACCGCGTTCCGGCAACAGGTAGTTGAGCGCCGTGAATACCGACTTCTTCATCTCGCCGGCATAGCCGCTACCGCCGATCAGCACGATCATCCGGGTGAGGTCGATGGCGATGACGGTCTCGGAACGTGTACCATGGCGCGCCGGGTCGGCGCGGAAGGAGGGCAGGTCGATAATCGTCATCCGTGGCACGAAGCTCTCCAGTTCGGAAGCTTCCGGCCTGATCAGGAGGGTGCGTATGAACAACGAATGCCAGGCAAGTTCGGTAACCACCCGCACCGGCAGATTCTGCGCCGGATCGGCCCCTCCGACGAGGTCCTGCACGAACAGGTCGCGCTCTGCCGCATGCGCGACGAAGTCGGCATGGAGCCGCTCGAATACCTCCGGCGCCATCGGCTGGTTGGCGCTCCACCAGACCGTGTTTTCGGTGGCTTCGTCGCGGACAACGAACTTGTCTTTCGGCGAGCGGCCGGTGTGCTGGCCGGTACAGGCGACGAGCGCGCCATCGCTGCTGAGTTCGGCTTCGCCGCGCAGGATGGCTTGGGCATAGAGATCGGGAGCCTGCAGATTGTAGGCAACGGAGCCTGATGTCGTCAGCCCGGACAGGCCGATTCCACAGGCACGATTCCACTGTCCGATTTCGCGCATCGGCGATCCTCCCGTCGTCATAGCTGAGCGTCCCGGTGCAACATTTCGGGAGATCCTCCATGAGGACCAAGGACGTCGAAAGCAGAAAAGCTGAACAATATCAAATAATTAATCGATTTAAAGATTTTTAGGTTTGCTTAAATCGTTTAAATGTCCCGAACAATCACATCTGCCCCAAGGATAGAGCACCATTCCCGCGTCAAAGCGTTGGCCCATTGGGCGCAAATGCTAAAGGAAAGGCTTGCTGTGACATGAACGGGAATCTATGCCACAATTTGTACCCAATTTGTACCGCAATAGCCCCTTGCTCGCAGCAGGAAGGGACATCCGCTCATGAGGGAGCCGCTTGAAATGGCT
>JALYWP010000017.1 GCA_030852655.1 Pseudomonadota bacterium
TCGCGCGCGGATTGAAGGCGCCCAGCGGGTCCTGGAATACCATCTGGATACGCCGCCGAGCGGCACGCAATTTCTCGCCGCTCAATGAAAGCAGGTCGACGCCGCCAAAATCGACGCGGCCCGCATCGGGTTCGATGAGACGCAGCAGAACGCGCGCAAGCGTCGACTTGCCGCTCCCCGACGGGCCGACCAGGCCGAGCGTCTCGCCGCGCCGGACGGTGACGGAAGCATCATCGAGCGCGACGACCCGGCGGCCCCCGCTCGCATAGGTCTTCGAAATGCCGGTGGCGGCGAGAAGAGGGGCGCTCATCGGGCGGCCTCGTCGATCAGCGGCAGAGAGGAAAGATCGATGTGGCTGGCAATGAGGGAGGCGGTGTACGCATCAGTCGGGCGCGAAAGAACCTTGTCGCTTGGTCCGATCTCGACCAGCCGTGCATTGCGGAAGACTGCGATGCGGTCGGCGAAGCCGGAGGCGAGCGCGATGTCGTGCGTGATGAAGACCAGCGTCATGCCGTCCTCGCGCACGAGTTCGTCCAGCAACCCGACGATCTCGGCCTGCACGACCATGTCCAGCGCGCTTGTCGGCTCGTCGGCGATCAGCAGTTTTGGCCGCGCGGCGATCGCCGAGGCGATGCAGACGCGCTGCCGCTGACCGCCCGAAAGCTGATGTGGATAGGCGCGCAGCGCCTTGTACGGTTCCGGAATGTGGACGCGCTCAAGCATCTGTCCCGCACGCTCGTAGGCCTCGAACCAGCCGACGCCCAGGTGCCGCTCCACGACCTCGGCGATCTGTTCGCCGATGGTAAGCACCGGGTTGAGGCTCGCGCCGGCGTCCTGGAACACGAAGCCGTAGTCGCGGCCGGGAAGCGGCGGGTGGCCGAACACCGGCCATGCGATCCGGCCGGCGACGTCGGCATTGTCGGGCAGCAATCCCGCCAACGCCAGCGCCAGCGTGCTCTTGCCCGAGCCGCTCTCGCCGATGATCGCAAGACGCTCGCCGGCCAAGATGTCGAGATCGACGCCCTCCAGCGCGGCGGCGGATGTCCCGCCGGCGCGGTAGGCCACCGTAAGCCCGGAGAGGCGGGCGAGTCTCTCGGTCATGCCCGCGCCCTCCGCTTCGCCAATGCCTCGGCGAGCCCCTCGGAGAACAGATGGACGCCGAGTACGGTGACCATCAGCGCGAGGCCGGGCAGGATCGACAGGAATGGGGCCGAGCGCAAAACGTTGCGGCCTTCCGATATCATCGAGCCCCAGGTGACGATGTTGGGGTCGCTCAGGCCCAGGAAGGAGAGGGCGGCCTCGATGAGCACGGAACTCGCGACGATGACGGAACTCAGCGCCAGCACCGGCGGCAATGCGTTGGGCAGGATTTCGCGCAGTGCGATCTCCAGCGGGCGCATGCCGATGACGCGCGCGGCGGCGACATAGTCGCGCTCCCGGATCGACAGCACTTCGGCGCGGGCAAGCCGCGCCGGGCCTGTCCATGCGCCGAGCGCAATGGCGAAGACGACCACAGGCAGCGAGGCGCCGACGACGCTGACGAAGGCCAGTGCCAGCAGGAAAGCCGGCACGATCTGGAAAGCGTCGACGACGCGCATCAACGCCTCATCGACCAACCCGCCGGCGAAGCCGGCCAGCGTGCCCACCAGCGAGCCGATGAGGAGAGCGACAATGGCGGCCGCGATGCCCACTGTGAGCGATGCGCGGGCACCATGCACCAGTTCGGCCAGCACGTTGCGCCCGAGGCGGTCGGTCCCAAGCGGCAACGAAATGTCGCCGAAGGGCGCCAGCAGGGCCGGCCCGGCGATGGCCAGCGGATCGCCTGGGAAGAGGACGCCGGCGAAGACGGCCACCAGTACGAGCAGGCTGAGGACGGCAACGCCGATGGCGCCTTCCGGCGAGCGCAGAAGCCGCGACAAGACGTTCATGTCGATGCCTCCGCGGCGCCAACGCGCGGGTCCAGAAGCGCATAGGCGATGTCGACGGCGAGATTGACGAGGATCACCAGCACGGCGCTGACGAGGATGATGCCGGTGAGCAAGGGCGCGTCGCGGCCGGCCACGGCCTCCTGCGCCAGCCGTCCGAAGCCGGGAATGGCGAAGACGCTCTCGATGACGACGCTGCCGCCAAGCATGCCGGCCGCCTGCAGGCCGAGCATGGTGACGAGGGGCAGGAGCGCGTTGCGGGCGACGTGGCGCAGCACGATGCGGCGGCGCGAAAGCCCCTTGGCGCGGGCGGCCAGCACGAAATCCTGTCGCCAGGCCTCCGCCATGCCCGATCGCATCATGCGCAGGAACAGCGCGAGATAGACGAAGCCGAGCGCTGCAACCGGCAGCACGAGGTGCCAGGCGATGTCGATCGCGCGTGGAAGGCCCTCCTTGCCCGAGGCGATCGTCTCGATGCCTGCGGTCGGAAACCAGCGCAATTGAACCGCGAAGACGACCGACAGCACGAGGCCGAGCCAGAAGCTGGGCACGGCGTAAAGCGCCAGCGAGACGATGGAGAGCGTGCGGTCCGATGCGCTGCCCGGCCGCGCACCGGCGACGAGGCCGAGCACTGAGCCGAGCCCGAAGGCGAGGGCGGTGGCGCTGCCCATCAGCCAGAGCGTGTTCGGCAGCCGCTCAAGAATGATGTCGAGGATCGGCCGTCCGAACACAACCGACCAGCCGAGGTCGAAGCGGACGAGCGCCGTTACGTAGAGCCAGAGCCGGGCGAATACGGACTGGTCGAGCCCGTAGCTTTGACGCAGCGACTGCACCAGCGCCGGATCGCCGCCGCCGATCGACAGAAGATAGGCGTCGACCGCGTCGCCGGGCGCGGCTTCGAGCAGGAAGAAGGTTCCGACGATGACGATCAGCAGCACCGGGATGCTGCTGACCAGCCTGCGCCTGGCGAGAAGGAAGGCACGTCTCACAGAAGATGCGACCTCGGGAAATGCTTCCCGCTGTCTATCACGATTCCAGCGCGGTATCCGCCCAGTTCGAAACCGCCCAGCGCGGATTGTTGGAGACGTTCTTCACGCTGTCGCGCGCCACCGTAATGAAGCCCCATTCGGCCACGTTGATCAGCGGCAGATCCTCGGCCACCAGTTTCTGGAACTCGTTGAACAGTTCGGTACGCGCCGCGACCTCGACCGTCTCGTTGGCCTCGTCGATCAGCGCATCGAGCTCGGCGTTCCTGTAGCCGCCCTGGTTGGAGAAGGGTACGCCGTCGGGCGTCCCGCTCCTGACCAGGATGGTGGTCGAGATCGCCGGGTCGCCGCGGAACACCGTCGGCGCGACCGCCAGGTCGAAGTCGTGGTCGGTGTAAACCGCCTTCTGATGCGCCGCCGCGTCATTGTTGACGATCAGCGCATCGATGCCGATGGCGGCAAGTGCCTGGCGCAGATAGTCGCCGAACTGTTTCGTCTCGGCGAAATAAGGCGCCGGCAGCAGCTTCAGCTGGAAGCGGAAACCGTTGGCCTCCTTGCCGTAACCGGCCTCGTCGAGCAGCGCGTTCGCCTTTTCGACGTCGAAGGCATGGGTGGGCACGTCTGGATTGTAGAACTCGGGCGCATTCCGCGGCACGATGCCGGTCGACGGCTCGGCGTAGCCCAGGAAGATCGTGTTGACGACGAAATCCCTGTCGATCGCATGCGCGATCGCCCGACGTACCCTGAGGTCTGCGAGTTCCTTGCGACGATGGTTGATCTCGACGGCGAGCTGGTATGTCAGTCCTTCATAACCGGTCGAATAAACCTTGATGCCCTCCACCCTGGAGATGCGGTCGAGG
The DNA here is from genome assembly GCA_030852655.1 of Pseudomonadota bacterium. GTDB lineage: Bacteria > Pseudomonadota > Alphaproteobacteria > Rhizobiales > Rhizobiaceae > Mesorhizobium_K. Next base: position 3,772 of record JALYWP010000017.1, read on the forward strand.
TCGGCAAGCGGCACCTGGCTGAAGGCGGCGAGCTGGATCTCGTCGGCCTCCAGCGCGCCCGCCGCGGCCGCACGGTCGGGCAGCACGCGGTAGACGATTTCGGAAAGTTTCGGCTGGCCCTCGCCCCAATAGGCATCGTTCTTCTCCAGCCGGTAGTATTCGCCGGGCTTGTGCTCGACGAACTTGAACGGCCCGGTGCCGATGAGCCTTGCATTGGCGGGATCGGCGGCGATGTCGGCGCTGCCCTCGTAGACATGCTTGGCCACCACGGCGGTAACGGCGGGCAGCGCGTTGCGGATCAGCTGGAACGGCGTCGGCCTGGAGAATTGGAACACCGCCGTATGTTCGTCCGGCGTGTCGACTGCCTCGAGATTGGCGAAGACCAGCCGCCCGAGGTTCTGCAGCGGCTTCCAGACGTTGAGCGCCGAGAAGGCGACGTCGGCCGAGGTGAACGGCTTGCCGTCGTGCCAGGTGACGCCCTCGCGCAGCTTGAAGGTGACGGAGAGGCCGTCATCGGACCCCTCCCAGCCTGTCGCCAGCCGCGGCGCCAGTCCGTCCTTGCCTTCGAACGAGGCCTCCGCCAGCGGCTCCACCACCTTGCTGGCGACGAAGAAGACGCCGTTGGAGGCGACGATGGCCGGGTTGAGGTTTTTCGGCTCAGAATCTGCCGCTACGACCAGCCGGCCGCCCTGCCGGGCGAATGCCTTCCGGGGCAGCGCAGCGGCAGCAAGCATGGCCGTGCTCTGCAGGACTGCGCGGCGGGTGAGCGAAAACCGGTACATCGAGAGGCACTCCGTGGAATCGGCAGCGAACTCAGCGCCGCACCAAGGCGGGATCATGAGTTTCCGCTGGCTGCCAGCCTAGCGCCAGAGATGCATTTTTGCACGGGGCCACGGCCGAGGAAATTCCTGTCAGCAATCGGCGGCGGCGCGCAAAGC
>JALYWP010000050.1 GCA_030852655.1 Pseudomonadota bacterium
CGGCTCAGTAGCCGGCTTTGATCTTCTCGAATTCCTCGATCATCTTCTGCTTCAGTTCGGCCGGCACCGGCGACTGGAACAGCGTCTTGTCGACGAATTTGTCGACGTCGCCATAGCCCTGTGCCTCGACCACGGCCGGGTCGATCGCCGCCATCGACTTGGCGTTGGCGTGGCCGTAGCCCCAATCGCCGAGCAGGTAGGTCGCGACTTCCGGCGCGTTGATCGCGTTGAGGAAGTCATAGGCCTTGTCGGCGCTGCCTTCCGCGCCCTTGAGGCGCACATAGCCGCACACCCAGGTCGACTGACCCTCGGCCGTGTCTCGCGTGTTCTTGATCGGGGCGCCGGCCAGCGCCGACTGCACGGCGGCGTCGTTCCAGGCCCAGGCGAGATCGACCTCGCCGCCCGACAGCGCCTGCACGATCTCGGTCGTGTCGGTCCAGTAGAGGCGGACGTTCTTGTGCACCTCGCGCAGGAAGTCGGAAGCCTGCTTGAACTGCTCGTCGGTCATCTGCGTCCAGTCCTTCAGCCCGATGGCGAGCGAGGCCAGCGCATAGGCGTCGTCGACATTGTCGCCGATCGAGACGCGATCCTTGAATTTCGGGTCGGCCAGCACCTTCAGCGACTTGACGTCGTCGGCCGAGACTTTTTCGGAATTGTAGGTCAGAAGCGTGTTGCCCCAGTCCCACGGCATGAACCAGGCGGTGCCGTCGGCTGTCGTCGCCAGGTCCTTCATAGCCATGATGCCGGGGTTCAGGTCCGCCCAGCCTTCGATCTTCGACGTGTCGAGCGGCTCCAGCAGCCCCGCCTCGCGCCATTTCACCACGCTTTGCGAGCAGGGATGTCCGAGATCGGACTTGAAGCCGGCGCGCAGCTTCTCGAATGCCTCGTCCTCGTCGCCGAAGAAGGTGAAGGTCGGCGACTGGCCGTGCTTTTCGACATAGCCCGGATGGAAGGCCGGGTCCTCGTAGCCGGACCAGTCGAAGATGACGAGTTCGCTGTCCTCGGCGGTGGCGATCGTGGCCGCCGAGGCGAGAAGCATGGACGCCAGCCCAAGGCCGATTCCAATGCGGCATGTTCCTGGTTTCATGATGGTTCCCCTTTTTTGGTCTTGGTTGTCATGTGGTGTGCCGGGCTGCGGTCTCCCGGCGCGGAAAATGCCTTGGAAATGCCAGGGCGAGATATTCGGTAGCGGCCTGATGCGCCGTCTCGCGCGTCACCTCCCCGGTGCTCATCATCAGGCGCAGCCACAGTCCTTCGAGCATGGCCGAAATGGCGAGGGCGGTGGCCTGCGGATCGAAATCGTAACCGCCGTCCGCCTTCAGCATCCGGCAGAGATCGACGAAGACATTCTGGTAGGCTGCGTCGCGTGCCCCGCACAGTACCTGATAGGTCGGGCGCGACTTCGCCTCGCCCCAGAAGGCGCACCAGGCGGCGAGCTTCCTCTTGTTGCAGATCGAGCGGTCGAAATCGGCGGCCACCAGCACAGCCAGCTGGCGTGCCGGATCGTCGCCGGCCTTCTGAAGTGCTGCGCGCCAATGCGCCGCGTATTCGTCGGCCATGTATTGCAGCGTGGCGACGAGCAGCTTCTCCTTGCTCTCGAAATGGAAATTGACGATGCCGCGCGACAGCCCCGCGCCGTCGGCGACGTCGGCCATGGTGGTCTCGGAATAGCCGCGCCTGGCGAGCGAATCGATGGTCGCCTCGATAAGCTGCTGGCGGCGCGTCTCCTTGGAGGCTTTTCTGCCGCGCTTCTCGGGTTCGGCGGTGGCGGTCTTGAGGGCGGCGGTGTTCATTGTTTCGATTATTTTCCAGCCAAAACGGGTTTCCAGCCGCGAAGATGGGTCGGGCGGTGCTCCCCGGAGTCAAGCACCTTCTGCATGGCCTCCCAGGTGCGGATGTTCTTGTCCACATAGGCGCTGCCGACTACGGCGGCGACCTTGTCGTGGAGCGGCCCCTTGAGCTGGTCGAGTTCGCGTCGCGCGACCTCGCGATACCAGGGGTTGCGGTCGCGCGTGACGACGTCGTCGAAGCCGGCGCGCCGCATCGCCTGCGCGTAGCGGGCCGGCGACGCCATTGCGAAGGACAGGCCCTCGGCGGCGATGTAGTCCTTCATCTCGGGCGAGGGTTCGCCGTCATGGGAGATCATCCAGTTCGAGGCGGCGAACACGCCGCCGGGCTTGAGCACGCGGAAGATTTCGGCAAACAGCCCGTCCTTGTCGGGCACATGCAGCAGCGCGTCCTTCGAGAACACCATGTCGAACGCTGCGTCGAAGAAGGGCAGCGGGCCGGGCGCCGCGTGCACGAAGGTGACCCGGCTCGACAGGCCGCGCTCTTCGGCGCGCCGCCGGGCGGCCTCGACCACGGGCAGCTCGACGTCGAAGCCCGTCGCGTGATCGGCGCCGTGCTTTTCCACCATATGCAAGGTGATCCCGCCCGAGCCGCAGCCTATGTCGAGGATGGTCTTACCCCGGAGCGACAGGCCTTCGAGCACGCGGTCGACCTCGTCGGGACCGCCGGGCGAAAGGTAGCCATCGCCCCACAGCGCTTCCAGGAAGCGGATGGCGGCGTCGTCGTATTCGGGTGCGGCATCAGCCGTCTCGATCATCGATCGCTTCCCAAACCTGCCTTCTGGACGAAGTGGCGGAGAAAGCCTAACTCGCCGAGCGGAAATTGCAACCTCATTTGTTGAACATTCATTCAATATGGCTGGACATGTCCGTGAACGCCGTGCCAGATTTAGGCGATGAAAGCACTGGTGGAATGTCGCCCCCTCCACCGCCGTCGGCGGTCCCCCTCCCTCGTGAACGGGGCTGGGTCAGGTGCGGCGCTCCCGGTTCCTCCCCTGCGATGCGGTGAAGGGGGACCATGCCCCCGGGTCTTGCCTTCGGCAAGTCCGAGGACAGGCTTCGCATGGTGGAGGGGGCGCATCCGCCCCGGGCAGAGCTCTTCAGCCTCTCTCCATAGGATCGCCCCATGAAAAGCTGGGACGCAATCGTCATCGGCGGCGGCCATAACGGGCTCGTCAACGCCTGCTATCTGCAGCGCGCCGGGCTCGACGTGCTGGTCGTCGAGAAGAACGACTGGGTCGGCGGCGCCGCGACAAGCCGGGAACTGACGCCGGGCTTCCTTTATTCCAACTGCTCCTATGTCTGCTCGCTGTTTCGGCCTGAGATCATGCGCGATCTCGAACTGCCGCGCTTCGGCCTGCAGGTGATCGCCTATGAGGGCGGCGCGGTCTTCACCCGCGACGGCGACTATCTCGCCAACTACCGCGACCACGACGCACATCGCCGGG
>JALYWP010000034.1 GCA_030852655.1 Pseudomonadota bacterium
GATTCCTTCATCACGTCCTTGAGGTTGCCGGTCACCGTCATCTTGCCCTTGCCGGGCATCATGACACCCTCGATCGTCAGCAGTTCGCCGCCGACCTCGGTCCAGGCAAGCCCCGTGACCACGCCGACCTGATCGTCGGACTCGACTTGTCCGAAGCGGAAGCGCTGCACGCCGAGATAGTCGGACAGGTTCTCGGCCGTGATGTCGATGCGCTCCTTCTTCGTCTTCACTATCTCGGTGACTGCCTTGCGCCCGAGCTTCATCAGCTCGCGCTCGAGGCTGCGCACGCCGGCTTCCCGCGTATAGGTCTGGATGATCGCGCGGATCGCGTCGTCGCTCACCGAAAATTCCTCCGGCTGCAGCGCATGGTCGCGCACCACCTTCGGCAGCAGGTGCCGCTTTGCGATCTCGACCTTCTCGTCCTCGGTGTAGCCGGCGATGCGGATGATCTCCATGCGGTCCATCAGGGGCGCAGGGATGTTCAGCGTGTTCGCCGTCGTCACGAACATCACGCTCGACAGGTCGTACTCGACCTCGAGGTAATGGTCCATGAAGCTCGAATTCTGCTCGGGATCGAGCACCTCGAGCAGCGCCGATGACGGATCGCCGCGGAAGTCCATGCCCATCTTGTCGATCTCGTCGAGCAGGAAGAGCGGGTTGGACTTCTTCGCCTTCTTCATCGACTGGATGACCTTGCCGGGCATCGAGCCGATATAGGTGCGGCGGTGGCCGCGGATTTCGGCCTCGTCGCGCACGCCGCCAAGCGCCATGCGCACGAACTCGCGGCCGGTCGCCCTGGCGATCGACTTGCCGAGCGAGGTCTTGCCGACGCCGGGAGGTCCGACGAGGCACAGGATCGGCCCCTTCAGCTTCTTCTGGCGGCTCTGCACGGCGAGATATTCGACGATGCGGTCCTTGACCTTGTCGAGGCCGTAATGGTCGGTGTCGAGCACTTCCTGGGAGAAGTTCAGATCCTGCCTGACCTTGGAGTTCTTGCCCCAGGGCAGCGAAAGCAGCCAATCGAGATAGTTGCGCACGACCGTCGATTCCGCCGACATCGGCGACATCGTCCTGAGCTTCTTCAGTTCCGCTTCCGCCTTCTCGCGGGCCTCCTTGGAGAGCTTGGTCTTCTTGATGCGCGCCTCGATCTCGGCGGCCTCGTCGCGGCCGTCCTCGCCCTCGCCGAGTTCCTTCTGGATCGCCTTCATCTGCTCGTTGAGGTAATATTCGCGCTGGGTCTTCTCCATCTGGCGCTTGACGCGCGAACGGATGCGCTTCTCCACCTGCAGCACGGAGATTTCGGCTTCCATGAAGCCCATGGCCTTCTCGAGCCGCTCCTTGACGGACAGCGTGCCCAGCATCTCCTGCTTCTCGGGAATCTTGATCGCGAGATGCGAGGCGACCGTGTCGGCGAGCTTGGAATAGTCGTCGATCTGGCTGGCCGCACCGACCACCTCGGGCGAAATCTTCTTGTTCAGCTTGACGTAGTTCTCGAAATCGGAAACCACCGAGCGGGCGAGCGCCTCGATCTCGATCTCTTCCTCTTCCGGTTCGGTCAGGACGGTGGCATGCGCCTCGTGGAAGTCGTCGCGTTCGGTGAACGACGTTATCCTGGCGCGCGCGGTGCCCTCGACCAGCACCTTCACAGTGCCGTCGGGAAGCTTCAGGAGCTGCAGCACATTGGCGAGCGTGCCGACGTCGTAGATGCCGTCCGCTTCGGGATCATCTTCCGCAGCGTTCATCTGGGTCGCAAGCATGATCTGCTTTTCGGCGCCCATTACCTCTTCCAGCGCCTTGATCGATTTTTCGCGGCCCACGAAAAGCGGAACGATCATGTGCGGGAAAACCACAATATCGCGCAGCGGGAGGACTGCGAACACGCCGCCGGAAGTCCGGGATGTCTTGGCCATCGAATTACCTTTCTGTCGCAGCCGCCTTTGGCCGACCGCGAATCTCATATTAACGGCCGCGAACCGTCTCGCCTACCACGCTACCATGTTATGTGGATTGCAGCACGAGATTAAGCCGAGGCCCTGTCCGTGGTTAATTGGATAGGAAGGCGGCAAAGATCAAGGGTGGGCCGTGGGGCGGCAGCCAGGCTCTGCGTTCAGTGCATAGCTCGGGCGCAAGCGGCTTCCGCAGCGGCGCAAGTCACCCTATGATGAACCCGCGTTCAGGGAAAATGCGCGCCCGATCAATGGGATCGCGCATTATGATGCCGTATCGATTCAGGAGCTGTCGGCGTGTTGACCCAGGATAATCGTCATGTCGGTTGACCGCCGCAGCCTGCTCACCGGCGGGGCGCTGCTGGCGCTGGCCGCCGGTTCGCCGACGGAAGCCGCGCCCGCGTCGGCAAAGGCCGCCAGGCGCGATCTCGCGGGCGCCGCGGTCTATGTGCCGGGCTATTTCCCCGAAAGCGCCTTTGCCAATGGCAAGCCGCTCGCCGACAACCGCCGCTTCAACCGCGCCATCAGGGGCCAGCCTGTCCACAAGATGCTGACGCGGATCGGCTTCGACGGGTCCGTACGGCAGACGCTGCTGCCGGTCGCCGCGCACGACGTTCAGGTCGCGCCGGACCGCTCGGTCGGCATCCTTTGCTCGATGGATGGCGAGCAGCACACCGCCTTCGACCCGCAAACACTGGAACTGGCGGCGATCGGTCCGTCGCTCGGCAATGGCTGGCACGGCGGCGGCCACGCCGTCTATCTCGACGGCGGCAAGACGGTGATCCTGTCCGAACGCGCGCCGTCCCTGCCCTACCAGGGCAAGGCGGCGAGGCACTACGGCCGGCTCACCATCCGCGACCCTAAGACGCTTAAGATCGCCGAGACCTATTCCACGCACGGCATCGATCCGCACGACATCAGGTTGACCGACGACGGCAAGTACATCGTGGCGGCGAACTATGGCTCAACCGTCTCGGAAAAAACCGGGAAATTCACCATTCCCCGCGAAGTCGTGCAGGCCTCGATCACCGTGATCGAACTGTCGAGCGGCAGACTGGTCGACAAGCGCATCACCGGGCGCGGCGACACGGAACTGCGCCACCTTGCCGCCGGTCGGCTCGACCGCATCTTCGCGATCCAGGCGCGCTACGGCAGCGACCACGACGATTCACGGCAACTCAGGAGCCAGAATGTCGCCTATGAAAGCGACATCACCACCGACCCCGGCTACAACTACATGTCGGCGGCGACGCTGAAATACGACGCGGCGCGCAACCGGCTGACGAAAATGGGCGACGCCAATTCGACCAGGCTTATGCGGCACGGCCTGTCGATCCGCTATGACGAGCGCTACGACGAGGCGATCGCAACCTACCCGACCACGCACCACGTCATGGTCTTCGACGGGGCGACGGGTGCGGTGTCGAACGTGCTCGATACACGTACCGTCGGCCTGCGCTACCCCGCCGGCCTGACCTTCCTGCCCGACGGCAGGCACTACGCCGTCACCGGCCATTGGGAAAACATGTTCGTCTTCGAGCGCGGCACGCACAAGCTTGTGCGCGAACTCTGCCTCTATCCGCTGTTCTTCGGCCACAGCCACATCACGGCTGCCTGATCGAGCATGACCAAAGCGGTTCTTGTCGCCAGGATTGAGCCGGCCTCAGCCTTTTGACAGCTACCGGTGCAATACCCGACGCTGTGACGAGGCTATCAGTCAAAGGCTGAAACAAAAACGGCGCCCGAAGGCGCCGTTCGACTGTTCGAAGAGATCAGGCGCTGATGTTGCCCTTCTTCTCTTTCGCTTCCGTGTAAATGTAGAGCGGGCGGGCATTGCCCGACACCACTTCCTCGGAGATCACCACTTCCTGGACGCCTTCCAGCGCCGGAAGCTCGAACATCGTGTCGAGCAGGATCGATTCCATGATCGAGCGCAGGCCGCGCGCGCCGGTCTTGCGCTCGATAGCACGCTTGGCGATCGCCGACAGCGCGTTCTCGTGGAAAGTCAGATCGACATTCTCCATCTCGAACAGGCGCTGATACTGCTTGACCAGGGCGTTCTTCGGCTCGGTCAGGATCTGGATCAGCGCCGGCTCGTCGAGGTCTTCGAGCGTCGCCAGCACCGGCAGACGACCGACGAATTCCGGGATCAGGCCAAATTTCAGCAGGTCCTCCGGCTCGACCTGGCGGAAAAGGTCGCCGGTGCGGCGATCTTCCGGCGAAGCCACCGTGGCGCCGAAGCCGATCGAGGTCTTGCGGCCGCGGTCGGAGATGATCTTGTCGAGGCCGGCAAAGGCGCCGCCGCAGATGAACAGGATATTGGTCGTATCGACCTGAAGGAATTCCTGCTGCGGATGCTTGCGGCCACCTTGCGGCGGAACCGAGGCGACCGTGCCTTCCATGATCTTCAGCAGCGCCTGCTGCACGCCCTCGCCGCTGACGTCGCGGGTGATCGAAGGATTGTCGGACTTGCGGCTGATCTTGTCGATCTCGTCGATGTAGACAATACCCCTTTGGGCACGTTCCACATTGTAGTCGGCCGACTGCAGCAGCTTCAGGATGATGTTCTCGACGTCCTCGCCGACATAGCCGGCCTCGGTCAGCGTCGTGGCGTCGGCCATGGTGAAGGGCACGTCGATGATGCGCGCAAGCGTCTGCGCGAGCAGCGTCTTGCCGCAACCCGTGGGGCCGATCAGCAGGATGTTCGACTTCGCCAGTTCGACATCGTTGTTCTTGCCGGCATGGGCGAGCCGCTTGTAGTGGTTGTGCACGGCCACCGACAGCACGCGCTTGGCGTAGGGCTGGCCGATCACGTAGTCGTCGAGGACCTCCAGAATCTCCTGCGGGGTGGGCACGCCTTCGCGCGACTTCACCATCGAGGTCTTGTTCTCCTCGCGGATGATGTCCATGCACAGTTCGACGCACTCGTCGCAGATGAATACCGTTGGACCGGCGATCAGCTTGCGAACTTCATGCTGGCTCTTACCGCAGAACGAGCAGTAAAGCGTATTCTTGGAGTCGCCGCCGCTGTTGCCGACCTTGCTCATCTTTCCTGGTCCTTTCCGTGACGCCGTCCGAAACCCGCACCCGGCGCCCTTCATGCAATATAGGGCGGGAAACCGCCGTCGCCACCGAACCGGCCTGCTCGTCCCCGATCCACGAAACACACTCGCGAGAACGGAGCAATGATTCGCGACTGCCGCCCAAAGGCTAAGCCGCCGAAAATCAATTTAGGCTTAACGTAGGCGGTCGCACCAGCGGTGGGAACAGCCAATTGTGTCCGAAATGCCGCAGCGCACCTCAAAAATGCGTCATATCCACGAGGCTGCCCTAGCGGCTGCCGCAGGGGCGGTTACGCCGTCGCTGCAGCCTCCATGGCGTCGCGCGAGGTGATGACCTTGTCGATCAGGCCGAATTCGAGCGCCTGGTCGACCGACATGAACCGATCGCGCTCCATCGCATTGTGGATCGTGTCGTAGTCCTGGCCGGTGTGCTTGACGTAGATCTCGTTCAGCCGGCGCTTCAGCGCCTCGGTCCACTGCGCGTGGATCATGATGTCGGTCGCCTGGCCCTGATAACCGCCCGACGGCTGGTGTACCATGATCGAGGCGTTCGGCGTGCAGAAGCGCATGCCTTTCTCGCCGGCGGTGAGCAGCAGCGAGCCCGCCGACATGGCCTGCCCGACGCAGAGCGTTGCCACCGGCGGCTTGATGAACTGCATCGTGTCGTACATGGCAAGCCCGCTGGTGACGACGCCACCCGGCGAGTTGATGTACATGTTGATTTCCTTCTTCGGGTTCTCCGCCTCAAGGAACAGCAGCTGCGCGCAGACCAGCGACGCCATGCCGTCCTCGATCGGGCCGGTGATGAAGATGATGCGTTCCTTGAGCAGGCGCGAGAAGATGTCGTAGGCGCGCTCGCCGCGATTGGTCTGCTCGACCACCATCGGCACGAGGTTCATGTAGTGTTCGACGGGGTCTCTCATCATTGTTCCTTCAGATCGGTCCTTGCGGACCCTTGGCTCGGATTCCTGCGCCGGCAATGCAGGCAATCGGGCAGAATCGTTACTGGATATCGGTTCCGTAGATAGGATGCGCCATCAGCCTTGTGCAAGACCGACCCGCCGCTAACCTTACCGCGGCTCCTGTATCATCCTGACAATGGCGCCTACGCCTCGGCCCTCAGCCAGCGTTTCAGGTCGGCGATGTCGCCGCCGCCGACGGCAGCCGCAACCCTTCTGCCGACCGCCGCGCCGAACTTGTAGCCGTGGCCGGAGCAGGCCGACACGACCAGCACCCTGCCCTTCTCATGCGCGAGGAAGCGCTCGTCTTCCGTGAAGGTGTAGGCGCAGGTGACCACTTCGGTGACCCGGTATTCGCCGATGCGGGCGATCGGCGGCGAGAACAGGTTGCGGATCGCCTCGCCCTCGCCGTCGACCGGCTGCCTGTTCCAGTCGGCATCGCTGGTCTCCACCTTGTGCAGGCCCGAGCCGAACTTCATGCCGGCGCCGCCGGTAGGCGGGATCATGTAGCCGTCCGTCTTGCCTCCGACATCGAGGATGACCGGCGCGGCCTCCCACGCGGCTCTAAGGTCCGCGGGCGGCTCGACATAGGCGAGCGCGGTCCGATAGGTCTTCAACTCGCCGCCGAGTTCGGGGAAGAGCTTCAGCACCCAGGCGCCTGCCGTAACGACAACGCGGTCGCCTGCAAGCGTCTCTCCCGATGCAAGTTCGACGCGACCTTCATCGGCGTCGATCGAGACGACCTTGCTGTCGGTATAGACATTCGCGCCATGCCTGCGCAGCCATGCATCGAGCCCGGCCGCAATCTTGCGGCAATGGAGCGCGCCGCCGTCGGGCGAGAAATAGGCGTAGCGGAAACTGCCCGGTTCGAGGAACGGCCAACGTTTTACCGCGGAGTCCGGATCGAACATTTCGATCGGCCAGCCGCCGGCTTCCATCCCCTCGCGATATTCCTCCGCCTCGTCGCCCGGTTCGCGCGAGACGCAGAGGAAGCCGCGCGGGTCGAGATGGCTTTCGCCGAGATCGCCCCAGAGCTCCGACCACGCGTCATAGGCCTCGGTGATCAGTGCGCCATAGCCGGTCGAGGCGCGATAGGCGCGGCGGATGATGCGGTGATGGTCGCCGGATGCAGCCAGCGGATTTGGGACGCTCGCGCCCTGCTCCAGCAGCGTCACGCTGTGGCCGGCCTTGGTGAGCGACCAGGCGGTCGACAGCCCGGCAATGCCCGCGCCAACGACGATTGTGTTCATGAAACCTCTCAAGCCGGATTCGCAATGGGACCATACGGACTGGCCCACGCTTGGCAAGGCAGGCTAGTAGTCCAAGATGGACACCAGCATTCCGCCACCGCCCCATCTTTCCTTCGATACCGCGACGCGGCGCCTGCGGCTCGATCCGCGCGAGCCACGCTTCTATCAGAATCCCTACGAGACCTATGCCTTTCTGCATGGCCAGGGCTCTACCTTCTTCTGGGAGGAATTCGGCCATTGGTGTCTCGGCGGCTACGATGACGTCAACCGGCTGCTGCGCGACCGTCGCTTCGGCCGACAGAGCCCGGTCGGCATTCCCGACAGCCGCGGCGTTGGAGCCGACCGTTCGCACCTTGCCGCTTTCGATGCGGTCGAGGCGCATTCGATGCTCGAACTCGAGCCGCCGGTTCACACGCGGCTCCGGGCGCTCGTCAACCGCGCGTTCGTTTCCCGGCAGGTGGAAAGGCTGCGGCCGCGCGTCGAGGCGCTGGCGAACGAGTTGATCGACGGCTTTCCCAGGGGCGAAGCCTTCGACCTGCTACCAGCCTTCGCCGCGCCGCTGCCGATCACCATAATTTCGGAAATGCTCGGCGTGCCCCGGGAGATGGGGCCGCAGCTGCTCGACTGGTCGCACTGTATGGTAGCGATGTACACGCATGGCCGCACTCGAGAAACCGAGGAGGTCGCCAACCGGGCCGCGCGCGAGTTTTCGCAGTTCCTGCGCGGCTACGTCGCCGAGCGAAAGAACAATCCCGGCGACGATTTGCTTTCGCTGCTGATCTCCGCCCAGGAGGATGGACAGAAGCTCAGCGAGGACGAACTCGTGTCCTCGACCATCCTGCTGCTCAACGCCGGCCACGAGGCGACGGTGCACCAGGCCGGCAACGCCGTGCGGACTATCCTCGCACTGGGCGGCGACCCAAGGCGCTTCTTCGCGTCGGCCGACGCAACCGCAGCGACGGTCGAGGAATGCCTGCGCTTCGATGCGCCGCTGCACCTCTTCACCCGCTATGCCTATGAGGACGTCGAGATCGCACCAGGCGCGACCGTCA
>JALYWP010000053.1 GCA_030852655.1 Pseudomonadota bacterium
GCCGATGTCGGCACCATTCCCGAGGCCGCGCGCCAGCAACTCATCGAATGGGTCAGGAACGGCGGCACGCTGGTGCGCTTCGCCGGTTCCCGTCTGGCCGCCGCCGGCAATGACGAGGACCTGCTGCCGGTGCGGCTCCGTCTCGGCGAACGCTCGATGGGCGGCGCCCTGTCCTGGACCACGCCGCAGCCCGTCACCGAGTTCCCCGCCGCCGGTCCCTTCGCGGACCTCTCGCCGCCGAGCGAAGTCACGGTCACCCGCCAGGTGCTCGCCGAACCGACCTCCGACATCGTCGAGCGGACATGGGCGAGCCTCGCCGACGGCACGCCGCTCGTCACCGGCGCACGGAGGGAACGGGGCACGCTGGTGCTCTTCCACGTAACGCCGGAAGCGACCTGGTCGAACCTGCCGATCTCCGGCAGCTTCGTCGAGATGCTGCGCCGCATCGTGCAGCTGTCGCGCAACCAGGGCGCCGTCGCCGCCAACGCCGACGGCCAGGTCGCCTCGCTCGCGCCCTACCGCATGATAGCTGCCGACGGAACGCTGGTGCCGCCGACGCCGGACGCGCGCCCGCTGGCCGCCGGCCCGGGCAATCTTCCGGTCACCATCGAGAACCCGCCCGGCCTCTACGGCTCGGAGGAAGGGGTGCTCGCCCATAACCTGCTCGGTGCCGACGCGGCCTTCTCGCCGCTCGTGCGCCCGGCCGTGACTGCCCCGGTTACCGGATTGCGCTATGCCCTGGACGAATCGCGTGACCTGAAAGGCCCACTCGTGGCTGCCGCTCTGGCGCTCATGGTGCTCGACACGCTCGCCGTCTTCTGGATGGGCGGGCTGTTGTCGCGCCGTCCCCGCATTCCGCCGCGCTCGGCCGGCGCAACAGCGGCGGCGCTGTTTGTCGCGATCGGCCTGTCCGCATTCCCCGATCCGGCGCATGCACAAGATGCGAAGCCTGGCGACGAGGAGGCCATGGCCGCCATCGCCACCACTCGCATCGCCTATGTCGTCACCGGCGATTCCGCCGTCGATTCGATCAGCCGCGCCGGCCTTCACGGCCTGTCGCGCTTCCTTGTCGAGAAGACGGCGCTCGAGCCCGGCGAACCGGCCGGTGTCGACATCTCGAAGGACGAACTGTCCTTCTACCCGCTCATCTACTGGCCGGTCGACGCCAATGCCGAGATGCCCAGTCAGGAGGCGATCGCCCGTGTCGACGCCTACATGCAGGGCGGCGGCACCGTGCTCTTCGACACGCGCGACCAGTTCTCGACGGGCATCGACGCCGGCTCGGCAAGCCCGGCCACCGAGCGCCTGCGCGACATACTCGGCAATCTCAACGTGCCGCCGCTCGAGCCGGTGCCGGAAGACCACGTGCTGACGAAATCCTTCTTCATCCTTCCGGAGTTCCCCGGCCGCTTCAACGGCAGCCCGCTCTGGGTCGAAGCCTCGCTCGATGCTGAGAACGTCGACAACCGTCCTGTCCGCACCGGCGACGGCGTCTCGCCGATCATGATCACCGCCAATGATTTCGCCGGCGCCTGGGCGATCGACGCCAACGGCAACCCGATGCTGCCGACCGTGCCGTCAGACCCGATGCAGCGGGTCTATGCCCTGCGCTCGGGCGTCAACATCATGATGTACATGCTCACCGGCAACTACAAGTCCGACCAGGTGCACGTGCCGGTGCTGCTGGAGAGGCTGGGGCAGTAGATGAACTGGTCGCTCGCCTTCGAACCGCTGCTCTCCTGGACTTGGCTCGCCGTCATCCTGGTCCCGATCGCGCTGCTCGCGCTTGCCGGCGTCTATTTCCGCCAGCGCGGCGCCTGGCTGCGCCTTGCGGCGCTGGTCGCCCTGGCGGCCGCCCTCGTCAACCCTGTTCTGCTGGACGAGGAGCGTGAGCCGCTGAAAAGCGTCGTCGCACTTGTCGTCGACCGCAGCCAGAGCCAGGACATCGGCGACCGCCAGGTCGAGACGAGCGCGGCGCTCGAAGGCCTGCGTCAGCGGCTTGCGCGCTTTCCCCAGTTCGACGTGCGCGTCGTTGAGGCCGGCCGCGCCGACGCCGCTGAAGAGCGTACCGAGACGCGTCTCTTCGGCGCGCTCGAAAGCGCCTTCCGCGACGTGCCGCCTTCGCGCGTCGCCGGCGCCGTCATGATCACCGACGGCCAGGTCCACGACGTGCCGACCACGCCGGGCTTCCAGGCTCCGCTGCACGCGCTGATCACCGGCGACGACGGCGAGCGCGACCGCCGCATCCGTTTCGAAAACGCGCCGCGCTTCGGCCTCGTCGGCAAGCCGCTGCAGATGAGCTACCGCGTCATCTCGACCGATGGCGAACAAGGCCCGGTCGACGTCCGCGTCTCGATCAATGGCGAGCCGGTATCGACCGAACGGGCGGTGATCGGCCGGCAGATGCTGCTCGACCTCGTCATCCCCAATGCCGGCCGCAACATCGTCGAACTGTCGATCGACGTGGCCGACGGCGAGATCACCGACACCAACAACCGCGCCATCGCCATACTCGACGGCATCCGCGAGAATCTGCGCGTGCTGCTCGTCTCCGGCGAACCGCATGCCGGCGAGCGCACCTGGCGCAATCTCCTGAAATCCGACGCCTCCGTCGATCTCGTGCATTTCACCATCCTGCGTCCGCCGGAGAAGCAGGACGGCACGCCGATCAACGAGCTGTCGCTGATCGCCTTCCCGACGCGCGAACTCTTCGTCGAGAAGATCGACGATTTCGACCTGATCATCTTCGACCGCTACCAGCATCGCGACGTGCTGCCGATCCTCTATTACGACTACATCGCCGAATATGTGGAGAAGGGCGGCGCGCTGCTGATCGCCGCCGGTCCCGAATATGCCGGCGAGCAGTCGATCGCCAGGACGCCGCTGATGTCGGCGCTGCCCGCCATGCCGTCCGGCCAGGTCATCGACCAGCCCTTCTATCCACGCCTCACCGATCTCGGCCAGCGTCATCCCGTCACCCGCGGCCTCGATGGCTCGGCGAGCGAACCGCCGCAATGGAGCCGCTGGTTCCGCCTCGTCGGCATCGACCGGCCCGAGGGCGAGGTCGTCATGAAAGGCCCCGACGATCGCCCGCTGCTCCTGCTCGACCGCAAGGGCGAAGGTCGCGTCGGCATGCTGCTTTCCGACCAGGGCTGGCTCTGGGCGCGCGGTTTCGAGGGCGGCGGGCCTCACGTCGCGCTCTACCGCCGCATCGCCCACTGGCTGATGAAGGAGCCCGAGCTCGAGGAAGAGCGCCTCGTCGCCAACGGCCGCGGCATGACGCTCGACGTGATCCGCCAGACCATGCAGGACGACCCCGGCCCGGCGACCGTCATCTCACCTTCCGGCGAGGCGATGACCGTGCCGCTCGCCTCCTCGCAGCCCGGCGTCTTCACCGGCAGCGTCGAAGTCGACGAGATCGGCCTCTATCAGGTCGGCAATGGCGATCTCTCCGCGCTGGCCCATGTCGGCCCGGTCAACGCGCCCGAATTCGCCGACACCATCTCGACCGAAGATGTCCTGCGCCAGCCCGCGGAGGCGAGCGGCGGCTCGGTCCGTCGCATCGCCTCGCTCACCGGCGTGTCGCTGCCCGGCATCGTGCCGGTCCGCGGCTCGGCCAACGCTTCCGGCAATGACTGGATCGGGCTGAGGACCACCGACGACAGCGTGCTGAAGTCGGTCAGCCGCGTGCCGCTCTTCGGCGGTTTCTTCGGCCTCGGCGTCCTGCTGCTCGCGCTCGGCTCCATGTGGTACCGCGAAGGGCGCTGAGCGGGCCTGGCGGCTCGGCTTGTTGTATTGCCTGCCTACTCACGCCATGACTTGACGCAGCCTGCGCTCCGGACGAAGCGTGGACGCCGCATGATAGCGGTCTCCCGCAGCCTTCCTTCCGAGCAGAGCATGAAGCGTCCCAATATTCTCATCCTGATGGTAGACCAGTTGAACGGGACCTTGTTCCCCGACGGCCCGGCCGACTTCCTGCATGTGCCGAACCTGAAGGCACTTGCCGCCCGCTCCGCCCGCTTCGCCAATACCTACACCGCGAGCCCGCTCTGCGCCCCGGCCCGGGCGTCCTTCATGTCGGGACAGCTTCCGTCGCGCACGCGCGTCTACGACAACGCCGCCGAATTCGCCTCCGACATCCCGACCTACGCCCACCATCTGCGCCGCGCCGGCTACCAGACGACACTGTCGGGCAAGATGCATTTCGTCGGCCCCGACCAGTTGCACGGCTATGAGGAGCGGCTGACCACCGACATCTATCCGGCCGATTTCGGCTGGACGCCGGACTATACCAAGCCCGGCGAGCGCATCGACTGGTGGTATCACAATCTCGGCTCCGTCACCGGCGCCGGCGTCGCCGAGATCACCAACCAGCTCGAATATGACGACGAGGTCGCCTACCATGCGACGCGCAAGCTTTACGACCTGGCGCGCGGCCACGATGCCCGACCGTGGTGCCTGACCGTCTCCTTCACCCATCCGCACGACCCCTACGTCGCCCGCAAGGACTTCTGGGACCTCTATGCAGACTGCGCCGAGCTCGAGCCTGCCGTCGCGCCGATTCCCTTCGAGGAGCAGGATGCCCATTCGAAGCGGCTGATGCTGGCCAGCGACCATGCGAATTTTCCGATCACGGCCGAGGACGTGCGCCGTTCGCGCCGCGCCTATTTTGCCAACATCTCCTATATCGACCGGAAGATCGGCGAGATTCTCGACGTGCTGAAGCGCACCCGCCAGGACGACGACACGATCGTCGTCTTCCTCTCCGACCATGGCGACATGCTGGGCGAGCGCGGCATGTGGTTCAAGATGAGCTTCCTCGAGGGGTCTGCCCGCGTGCCGCTTATGATCGCCGCTCCGGGGATGGCATCGGGCCGTATCGACCAGCCGGTCTCGACGCTGGACGTCGTGCCGACACTTGTCGATCTTGCCGGCGTCGATCTTGGCGAGGTGCTGTCCTGGACCGACGGCGAAAGTCTCGTCGGCGTCGCTGCGGGCGCAGCCCGGCGCGGCGCCGTGCCGATGGAATATGCCGCGGAAGGCTCCGTCACGCCGATGGTCGCCTTGCGCGACGGCCGCTTCAAGCTGGTGCTCTGCGACGCCGACGAGCCGCAGCTCTTCGACCTCGAGGCCGATCCGCGCGAGTTGAAAAACCTCGCCCACGGCGCGGACCATCAGGAGACCATGGCCGCCATGACCCGGGCTGCCCTCGAGCGCTGGGACCTCGCCCGCTTCGACGCCGAGGTGCGCGCCAGCCAGGCCCGTCGGCACGTCGTCTACGAGGCGCTGCGCAACGGCGCCTACTATCCATGGGACCACCAGCCGTTGCAGCGCGCCTCAGAGCGCTACATGCGCAACCATATGGACCTCAATGTGCTGGAGGAAGGACAGCGTTTCCCGCGCGGGGAATGAGCTATTCTTCCGGCTCGGTGGTGAACGTCAGCGGATAGCCCTTCACCTTGCCGGCGTCGGTGGCCCGGGTCGCCTTGGTTTCGGCGACGTCCTGGGGGAACACGGCGACCACGCAGGCCCCGCGCCGGTGCGCGGTGATCATGATCTTGTGCGCGAGATCCTCGCCGACGTGGAACTCGGCCTTGAGCACCGCCACCACGAATTCACGCGGCGTGAAGTCATCGTTGAGCAGGATGACCTTGTGCA
>JALYWP010000122.1 GCA_030852655.1 Pseudomonadota bacterium
GGCTTTCAGGCGATGTTGGCGGACACATGTTTGTCTAAAGCCCGGAGCGCTGCGGCTTTCACTATCATGTGCACCGTCTGTCCGGCCGTCTGTTGCGGCGGCGTGATGGCGCAGCACATCCGCCCTCATCTCTCTCCGGACGGTGGTTATGAACCCCAACGTTGCCTTGCTGCCTCTGCTAGCAGAGGACATTGCGCGCAATTGATCGTTCTGTGCAACCTGGGCGCTCATGCAGCTGGAGCCCATCGGATACAGCCGCGGGAACTGGAAATCATTGTTGGTCGACGCCAGTGGATCGTTCGAACCTGTTGCGCGCGCAGTCAATATCGCAGCGGCGCGCGGCATTGACGTGGCGCTGTTTAACTTTCCGCTGTGCACGGTGCTGGCTGCCTATCGCCGTTGCGCACCCGCCCAGCGGCAGTGCGATGACAAAGGCGACCGGGACGCTGAGATTGCATGGGTCGACGTGACTTAGCGGTTGCGAACCTATTGGTGCGAGGTCGCGGCTGTTTATGGCCGTCTCGTCGTTCCGGTCGATCCGGACTGAGCCGTACCCGTTGGGCTCTGGTCGAAATCGCTGCCCGACAGCCTCTCTCGTCTACGCCGTCCTGCTGGCGTCTCTATTGTCGGTCGTATTCCTTGCTACAACTGAGACCCCGTCCTTGCGCAAAAGTTCGGTGATTTCGCGCGCCGGCACGGGCCTCGATAGAAGAAAGCCCTGGAGGCTGTCGCAGCCGATCTCGGTTAGATAGTCCGACTGGCTCGACGTTTCGACACCCTCGGCGGTGGTCTGCAGTCCGGCAGATTTCGCCAGGTTGACGATCGCCTGCACGATGGCCTCATCGCCATTGGCGTTTCCGAAACCGCCGACGAAACTGCGGTCTATCTTGATTCGGTCCACCTCGAACTGGTGCAGGCGGCCAAGTGACGAGAAGCCGACGCCGAAATCGTCGAGCGCGAACCGAACACCCAGTTCGCGCAAGGCAGCGATGTTCTGCTCGCAGGCGCCGGACGAGGAGCCGAACACGGTTTCGGTCACTTCCAGTTCGAGCCGGCGAGGGTCGAAGCCGTTTGCCATCAGCGCCTTGGTGACGCGCATGGCATAAGCCGGGTTGGCCAGTTCGCTCGCCGAGGCGTTCACCGCAATCGTGTCGAGCGGCCAGTCCTTCGCGGCCTTGACTGCTTCCGTGAGCGCCCACGCGCCCAATTGTTCAATCAGTCCGGATTCCTCCGCAATCGGAATAAAGATATCGGGTGCGATGCGTCCGTGTTGCGGGTGAGTCCAGCGCAGCAAGGCTTCGACACCCACAATCCGGCTGGTCTTTGCCGAGTACAGCGGCTGGAAATACAGCGCTATCTGGTCGCCGCTTTCCAAGGCTTTGCGCAAATCTCGCTCGATTTCGCGGCGTTCGGTGGTCGCGCTGTTCATCGCTTCGTCGTACACGGCGAACGCCCGGCGCCCGGCCCGCTTGGCGTGATACATGGCGGTATCAGCGTTACGCGTCAGCTCGATCCTGTTCGTGCCGTGATGGGGCGCCTTAGATGCGCCGATGCTGACCCCGATGAATGCCTGGGTGCCGCCGATGTCGAACGGGTGGCGGGCCATCTCGATCAGCTGCGCACAGAGATCATTCAGTTCCGTATCGGAGCGCAGATAGCGCAGGATCATGCCGAACTCGTCGCCACCGAGCCGACCGATCGTGTCGGCCGGGCGGCAGAATCGTCGAAGCCGCTCGGCAAATTCGCGGAGAAGCTCGTCGCCGGCGGCGTGACCGTAGGAATCATTCACCTCCTTGAAGTGATCGAGGTCGAGATAGAGCACCGCCAAGCTCTCACCCGTCTTAGCAACCGATTTCAGCGCCGTGTCCAGGCGAAGCTCGAACTGGCGGCGGTTAGGCAATTCCGTGAGCTGATCATGGGTAGCAAGGTGACGCACTTCCGCTTCGCTTTTCCGAAGGATCACAGAGCGGCGTCGGAGCGCGGCTAGCAACATGGCAAGCGCGGACATGACGATTGCTGCGACCGAGATCAGGACCGGCGCCACGGCACTTAGGACTTCCGACCCCGGCTTGTAGGGCGTCCACACCAGGTAGCCGATGGTGGTGCCGTCTCGGCTTACGATAGCGGTTGACGCCGTTCCCGAAGCGGTCGGCCTCGTCCAGGCGAAGTGCATTCCGTTCAGGAAATAGTCTTGTCCAAGCTGTTCATCGAAACCCCCGTCCAGATATTGCACGGCAATATGGAGGTACTCCTCGCCCGCCACCTGTTCGATGTCACCGCTGTCGGACACGATCGGCTTCACGCTGACGATCGCCGGGCGTCTCATAACCAGAGCGACATCAGACACGCCGATAGTCAGAGCCCTTTCTGTTACCCCGTTATTGTCGCCGGCTCGCAAACGTTCTCGCAACTCGGCGGCCAGCGGTTGGGCCACCGGCCTAATCGCGTCGAAGGCGGTGGGGTCTCTCGGACTTTTGTCGGCAAAGGCGAATACGACACGGTCGGCGGGATCCAGTACGTAAGCGGCATCATGGCCGAAGTAGGTGTGCATCCATTCGCCAAGATTCGAATTGATCCATTCCGCGTCTCCTGCCTTGACCCGCTCGACCGCGTCGTCCCAGACAGTTACACTTTCCTGATCGTGGGCAAGGGAGGACTTGAACTGTCCGACAACGACGTCGACAAGCCGGCCCTGCCTTTCGGCAGAAACAGCATCGGTTCGGGCGCCGACCCAGAGAACCGCCCAACCGGCGCCGCCAAGCACCAGGGCGGCGAGCACAACGATCGGGAATACCGTTCTGACTATAAATAGCCGACTACTCGGCTCACTGAAAACATGCGCCATGCTAAGACACCCGGTTGGCGCCAACCCATCACCGATGCATTAAGACTTTGCTACTGAGGTGCTGAATATTGCCTACCAACTCGCCGCTGCGGTCAGGCCAATGTTTGTCCGCGAGCGAGCTGACTGGAATGCGGGAAAGAAGGTGGGGACAAAGCGTGGTTGCGTGGCAGCTGTCGGGTAGGTGGCCTGTTTCGAACCGATCGTTTTCCACACGGCGTACATCGTCAAGGCAGAGACGCTCGTCTGTCGGCAATCCGTGCAGTGATACAAACCCAACGCGCAACGGTCGCCGTCCACCTCATGGCGGACTCGCGCACTGGCACCTGCCTGTCCCGACCATTCCAGTCAGCGGACCGGCTTTGTCGTTGGACGCGGCGTGGTGCCGGCCTTGCGGGGACCAGCCACATCACGATTGGCAACGGGACTCCTCGACGTATCGGGGCCCGGCCCAGGCGCTCCTGCTGTCTTTGGTGCAGCGACAGTCTTGTCGCCATCGGTGCCTGTCCTATCGACGGAAG
>JALYWP010000206.1 GCA_030852655.1 Pseudomonadota bacterium
AGGACGATGATCTTGTTGGCGCGATGGACGGTGGACAGACGGTGCGCGATGGCGATCGTCGTGCGGCCTTCCTGTAAATTCTCCAGCGCGTCGCGGAAGAGCGATTCCGACTCGGCGTCGAGCGCGCTCGTCGCCTCGTCGAGCAGCAGGATCTGCGAATTGCGCAGCATCGCCCGCGCGATCGAGATACGCTGCCGCTGGCCGCCCGACAGCAGCATGCCGTTTTCGCCTATGTGGGTCTGGTATCCCTGGGGCATTGCCTTGATGAAGGCATGTGCGTTGGCCGCCCTGGCCGCGGCGATGACCTCCTCGTCCGTGGCGTCCTGCCGGCCCATGCGGATATTGTGCATGACCGTGCCGTCGAACAGGAACGTGTCCTGGCTGACATAGGCGATCTTCTCGCGCAGCGAATGCAGCGTGGCGTGCTTTATGTCCTCGCCGTCGAAGAGGACCCGTCCGCTGTCCGGATCGTAGAGGCGCATGATCAGGTTGAGCACGGTCGATTTGCCGCCGCCCGAAGCGCCGACCAGAGCCGTCATCTGTCCGGCCGGGAAGACCATGTTGAGGTCGCTCAGCACCGCCTCGTCCTCGCGATAGGAGAACGACACGTCGTCGAAGCGGATTTCGCCCGGGCCGTCGCGGAGCGGCTTGGCGTCGGGCGCCTCCTCCAGCGCCAGCGGCCGGTCGGCGATCTCGTACATCAGCCGCACGCCGACCATGCCTGCTTCCAGCGAGACCCGCGCGCGCGCCAGCCGCTTGGCCGGCTCGTAGGCGAGCAGCAGCGCCGTGATGAAGGCCATCACCGAGCCCGGCGTATGCCCGCCCTGTACGATAAGATAGCCGCTGATCAGGATGACGCCTGCTATCGCCAGCCCGGCCAGCGTCTCCATGATCGGGCTTGTGATGGCCTCGAGCGCGGCGATGCTGTTTGCCCGCTTCTGCACGTCGGCCACCGCGTCGTACATGCGGTTGCGCATCGTGCTTTCCAGGTTGAACGATTTCACGATCCGCGCGCCGAACACCGTTTCCTGCATCACCCGCATGATCATCGAGATGGACACGAGTTCCTTCTCCATGATGCGCTTGGTCCGCTTCAGGAGCTTGTTGACGGCGACGATCGCAACCGGCCCGACGATGAACGCGACGAGCGACAGCATGGGCTGCTGGATCGCCATGACCAGCACCAGGCCGATCAGCGAGAACAGGTCGCGGATGAAGGAAGTGACCAGTATGTCGACGACGTTGCGCGCGGCGCTGGCGCTCTGCGTCATGCGCATGATCAGGTCGGCCGACGAATAGGAATGATAGAACTCGATGCCGTGTTCCAGCATGCGGTCGTAGATCTTGCGTTGCCGGTCGGCGATGATCGAGTTGCCGGCACGGCTGAGGAACAGCGCCTGGACATAGGTCGCCACGCCCTTGACGATGAAGATCGTCGCGACCGCCCCCGCGATCAGGTAGATGGTCTCGATGTCCCTGGGGCCGGAAAATTCGTTGGCGATGTCGCGCATGATCCAGGCGCTCGCCGCGGTCGTCGCCGCCACGATCAGCATTGCCACGATGGCAACGCCATATGTTGTGGCGTGCTTGCGGAAGGACTCCTTGAGCAGCCGGCCGACAAGGCGCTGGTTGGCGGAGGAGCGGAAGAATTTCAGCAATGGGCGGGTTCCGGACCGAAATGCGGTGCAGGCGCCTATATAGGAAGGCTCCGGCCAAGTCACGATTGAAAGGCCGGCGACAGCGGCGACAAAGCTGCAGCGACTTGATGGCGCATGCCGATTTTGCAGTGGTCAGCGTACCGCGGTCGATTGCCGGTATCATGGATTTCGCCTAACCTTGACCAAACGATAAAAGCAGGACGGGATGAACCTGGACCTGAATCAACCGGAGGTGGTCAAAACATGCGCAGAAATCAATTTCTTGCCGGCTTGCCGACGCTCTCGCGCAGGCAATTGCTGAAAGCCTCCGGCGCCGCCGTGGCACTCACCGCGATCGCGACCCCGTCGCGCCTGTTCGCGCAGGAGAAGCTGAAGGTCGCCGCCGTTTACACGGTTCCCTTCGAGCAGCAGTGGGTGAGCCGCATCCACAAGGCCGCGAACGCCGCCAAGGACCGCGGCGATATCGAATATGTCGCCACCGAGAACGTCTCCAATACCGACTACGAGCGCGTCATGCGCGAATATGCCGAGGCCGGCAACAAG
>JALYWP010000221.1 GCA_030852655.1 Pseudomonadota bacterium
CGGTCACTGCCGGCGAGTTGCCCGGCGCCGGCGTGCTGCGCGTCACCGGCAAGGGGGGCAAGATGCGGCTGGTGCCGGTTTTGCCGCTCGCGCAACGGGCAGTCGCCGAATACCGGAAACTCTGCCCGTATCATCTCGAGCCGGACGGGTTGCTCTTCCGCGGCGCCAGGGGCGGGCCGCTCAACCCGGCGATCGTCCAGCGCGAGATGAAGAAGATGCGCTCTGCGCTCAACCTGCCCGACACCGCGACGCCTCATGCGCTGCGCCACTCCTTTGCGACGCACCTGCTCGGGCGCGGCGGCGACCTCAGGACGATCCAGGAGTTGCTGGGACACGCCAGCCTGTCGACGACGCAGATCTATACCGGCGTCGACACGGCGCGGCTGCTCGAAATCTACGACGCCGCGCATCCGCGTGCGTGATCGTTCGCTAGAGTTTTTTGAAGCGTGTTAACTGTTTCGGCGCGATTGCCGGGTAGTCTCCTTGCATGGACCAGAAAACTGCCATCGTCATTGCCGACCGCGCCGCGCCGCTCGCGCTGCAAGTCCTCGCCGCCGCAAATCTTCTCTTCCTCGGCTCTTTCCTGGCTTCTCTTTTCATTGTCGCTGAACAGGTTCGTTTCTGAGCTTTCCCACCGGAGGCATTTGATCGGGATTGCGACGCTCGGGCGGCGCCGGTATCAGAGGCTGTCAGTCCGCCATTCCCGAAAGCCCCTCATGAGCCGTCTCGAAAGCTTCATCCGCCGCCTGACGGCGCAGCGCGACATACTCGACTTGATCTGCCGCGACATGCTGCTGCCCGAGGGACCGGTGATCGAACTCGGACTGGGCAACGGACGCACCTACGACCATCTGCGCGAAAAACTGCCGGGCCGGCGCATCATCGCCTTCGACCGCGTCAACGCGGCCAATCTGAGGTCCCTGCCTCCCGAGGGCGACCTGGTGCTCGGCGAGATCAGCGAGACCGCGCAGCGGTTTTCCGGCATCGGTGCGGCGCTGGTGCATGCGGATATCGGCAGCGGCTATGACGATCTCGACGAACTGCACCTGAGCTGGCTGCCCGGGCTGGTCGTGGACCTGCTTGCACAGGAAGGCATCGCGGCGAGCGGGGTGCCGCTTGCCCATCCTGATCTCGCGCCGCTGCCGCTGCCCGAAGGCGTCCGGCCGGGCCGGTACTTCATCTACCGGCGAGGCTAGAACAACTAGGATCCGGCCGGCGGCGCGTCGCCGGTCAGCGGCTTGGGAACCGCGTGGATGCCGTTCTCGCGGAATGCCTGGTGGACCGCCTTCAGCACCGAGCGCCGGATCATCGATTGCTTGCCGGGCTTGGCCACGAACTTGCCCCGGATCATCAACGTGCCGTCCTCGACATCGGCGATGCCCTGGCTCTTGAACGTTTCGATGATATCGGGCGCCAGTTCGGGGTCGGTTGCAACGTCCTGGCCGATCTTCTTGAACAGCCTGCGCACGAGTTCGACATCGGTGTCGAAGGCGACGCGGAAAGCCAGCTTCTCGATCGAATAGTCGCGGCTGAAGTTCTGGATTTTCCCCATTTGGCCGTAAGGCACCGTCGCAACGGGACCACGCGCGTTGCGCAGCGTGACCGAACGCACCGAGATTTTCTCCACCGTGCCCTTGGCGCCCGAGGTCTCGATGTACTCGCCCATGCGGAAGGCGTCGTCGATAAGGAAGAAGAGGCCCGACACCACGTCCTTGACCAGTGTCTGCGAGCCGAAGCCGATCGCCAGGCCAAAGACGCTGAGGCCGGTGATCAGCGGCCAGACATTCACGCCCAGCGACACCAGGACCGACAGGAAGGCGAGCGCGAGAATGGTCGCCTTGGCAGTTCCGCTGAGCAACGGCACCAGCGTGCCGAGGCGGGAGTGGGGGACCGCCTGGGCGGCGTGCGTGGCAGCGTCGCCCGCTTGCCGGGCACGCCTGGTCACCACGCCGACGATGCTCCACAGGAATGCCGCCGCGATGGCGATCAACGCGACATGGGCGGCGCCGGTGGCGGTGCTGCCGAGATCGATGCCGAAACCCGACGCCAGGGGTGCGGCCCAGATCGCACCCAGCATGGTGATCATGATGATGAGGACGGCGAAGCGCGCCGTCTGGCGGATGGCGACGCCGACGATCGGCACGCGCGGGGACTCCATCGCCCGGTTGGCGTTGCTGGCGATGACCGCGTCGAGATGCGGCGTCAGGAAGACGATGACGATCGTCAGCAGCACGGTTCCCCCGGGCAGCGGCACGCCGAGCGTGATGGCGAATTCGATGCTGAGGAAGGTTATGATCAGGAAGCCGAGGATCAGGCCCGGCCAGACTCGTGCCAGGCGGCCCTGCCAGCGGCTTCGCGGCTTCGAGCCGGCGACGACGGCAGCCAAAGTTCGCCGGTGACGCCAGACGGTCATCGCAAACAGTCCGAAACTGGGAAGCGCAACCACCAGATTGCCGACCAGGTCGAGCAGGCCAAGTCCGGCCGACCACAGGCGAAGCGTCGTCATCAGCGCCAGCCCGCCAATTGCCCAGCCGATAGCGATCGAAAGGTCGTGCGCGAGCCTTGCCAGATGGCCGACATTTGCGCGGATTCCCGGCCGTGATGCCATCAGCAGCGCACGGACGCCGACCAGCACCAGCAAACCCATCGCGGTGATGATCACCCAGAGCCGCAGCGTGCGCACAGACATGCCCTGCACCGCCAGCAGGCGTTGAGCGAGCAGGCCCGCGGCGATGGCGATTGCGAAGGCGGCGAGCGTGAGGAAGAATCTTCCCCAGGCGCCGCCGCCGAACCGGTGGAGCCGTCTCCGGCCAAGGATGAACACGCATGCCGTCACCGCGGTGACGATCGCGATCTGCACGATCAGCGCTCCGGCGCTGGTGCCGCCGGCGGCAAGGGAGGCGTGCAGCGCGTCGATTTCCTGCGGAACTCTGCCGAATCCGTCGATGCGCAGGCCGATGCCGCGAATCAACTGGTCGATGACCCGCTCGAAACCCGAGACGATCGACGTCACGCCGCCGGCGACCGTCTGTTCCGCGCTCGCAGCCATGTTCCCCTCCGAACCAGACACTCCGCGAGCCGGGTCAGCCCGGCGCGGCCGGGCCACTATAGAGGAACAGGAGTGAAGGTAATATCAAGGAGTATTGTCCCCGAAGGACAGCAGAACGGTGGCGCCGGCTAAAGTCTATCCATGCGCAAGGGAGAAAAAAGGGAAGAACCTGGACGATCCCTCCCTTGCGATGGCCTGCCGGGGGTAGCGCATGTCTCCCGAAAGTGGTCCCGGTTTCGGGACGAGACATGCGTAAAACAAGGGTCTGAAGTGCAGGAAGCGCATCTGAAAGATCGCGACGCGCTTCAGGCGGCGTGCCTCTGCACCGCGCCGGGGAGCTTGCTCCAGCTCGCATACCACCTGGTGAAGAGGTCGAGCTGCGCCTCCGCGTAGCCGCGCTGGCTTTCGGAGAGCATGTCCGATTCGTTGAAATTCAGCGTGTATTCCCTGTCGCCCCGCAGCGCCATCATGTGCTTGAAGTAGAGGACGAGGTCGGGTCCTTCGTCGAAGGACGAAAGGACGGCGAGCGCCTGCTCGAGTTCGAGGGCGCGGGTTCTCGCGTCGGCATCGCCTGCCGCGGCGGCTTCCGAAAGCCTGCACAGATGCAGCACCTCCTTCGGGAGTACGTTGCCGATGCCGGTGATTGCGCCGGTGGCGCCGCAATTGACGATGCCGTGGACGACGGCGGTATCGACGCCGACCATCAGGGACACGTCGTCCTGGCGGCTGGTGATGTTCGCCGCCGCGTAACTCATGTCGGCCGGGCCGCCGAACTCCTTGAAGCCCTTCAAATTGGGGTGCTCCTCGCGCAGCGCGAAAAAGAGATCGGCACGGGTCGCGAAGCCGTAATAGGGGCTGTTGTAGATGACGGCGGGAATTTCCGGAGCAGCGCCGAGGATCGCCTTGAAGTGCGCCTTCTGCGCGGCGACGACCGTGGCGCGGGACAGGACGCGCGGGATGACCATCAGGCCGGCTGCCCCGACCTTGCGGGCGTGAGCGGCGTGCGCCACCGCGACCGCCGTGTTGACGGCGCCGGTGCCCACGATGACCGGAATGCCGGCCTTCACCAGGCGCTCGACGCCCTCCATCCGCTGAGCGTCGGTCAGCAACGGCCAGTCGCCCATCGAGCCGCAATAGACAACCGCCGACATGCCGAGGTCGATGAGCTGTTTTCCCTTGTGCACCAGCGCATCGAAGTCCGGGGT
>JALYWP010000244.1 GCA_030852655.1 Pseudomonadota bacterium
AGTGGCGGCAGGGGAACCCTTGGACGTGACCTCTCCGGCCCCGCAGCCACGTTAGCCGCAAGACGGAAGCGCCGTCTCCTCCCCACGCAATCACCGTCGCGACAGGCGTTCCCGCAGAAGGAGCACGGCGATTATGCGGGAAGTTCTGGGGGCGTGAGTGCAGTTGCGAAACAATATCCGAAGATTGAACGATATCAGCAGGCTGCCGTGCCAGTTGAGAAAATCTGTTCACATGCGTGGGTCGGTTTCGAGAGAGAGCCGGAGGATGACGGTATGGCGGACTCTTTCGTCCTACCGCCAGCCTAGAGCCGGGGCGACATGGACCAGGATCGCCTCGATCACATGGGCGTTGTAGGCGACGCCGAGTTGGTTGGGGACGGTCAGCAGAAGCGTGTCGGCCTCGGCGATGGCTTCGTCGCCTTTCAACTGCTTGACCAGAACGTCCGGCTCGGCTGCATAGGAGCGGCCGAACACGGCGAGCTTTTCCGGTTCGATGTAGCCGAAATGGTCAGCGCTCTGGTCGCCGCCGAAATAAGCGCGGTCCATGTCGTTCACCAGCGCGAAGATGCTGCGGCTGACCGAGACGCGCGGTTGGCGCTTATGGCCGGCAGTTTTCCAGGCTTCGCGGAAGGCGCGTATCTGCTTCGCCTGCTGGATGTGAAACGGCTCGCCGCCTTCGTCGAACTTCAGTGTCGAGCTCTGCAGGTTCATGCCGAGCCTGGCCGCCCATTCGGCGGTGGCGTTGGTGGCGGCGCCCCACCAGATGCGCTCGCGCAAGCCCGGTGAATGCGGTTCGATCCTGAGCCGCCCGGGCGGGTTGGGGAACATCGGACGCGGATTGGGCTCGGCAAACCCCTCGCCGCGGAGCACGTCGAGCAGGACTTCTGCGTGACGTCGGGCCATGTCGGCGTCGGTCTGTCCCTCCGGCGGGGCGTAGCCGAAATAGCGCCATCCATCGATCACCTGCTCCGGCGAGCCGCGGCTGATGCCGAGTTGCAGGCGGCCGCCGGCGATGAGGTCGGCCGCACCCGCGTCCTCGGCCATGTAGAGCGGGTTCTCGTAGCGCATGTCGATGACCGCCGTGCCGATCTCGATGCGGCTGGTCCTGGCGCCGACTGCGGCCAGCAGCGGGAAGGGCGAGCCAAGCTGGCGGGCGAAATGATGGACGCGGAAATAGGCGCCGTCGGCGCCCAGTTCCTCGGCGGCAACCGCGAGGTCGATCGATTGCAGGAGCGCGTCCGACGCCGACCGCGTTTGAGATTGTGGCGAGGGCGACCAATGGCCGAAGGAGAGGAAGCCGATCTTTTTCATCTAGCTTGTCTAACCTGCCTGAGCATGGCGACGCCAGGCCGATTCGCGATGGCTGGTCCAAAGGGCCGGCATCTGCGTGAACCTCTTTTCCGTTCGATCCAACACAGACCGGGCAGCGACGGTCGCTGCATCGCAAAAGGCAACTAATAAGGATAGAACACCATGAAAATTCTTGCATCACTCGCCGCCACCGCCGCCGTCGGCTTCATCATGATGGCCGGCGCGACGGCCCCGGCGCATGCCGCCGGCTGCATCTATGTTGCGGTGAACATGGAAGGTCGCGTTAACGAGAACATCATCGGCCGGGGCACGGCGTTCAAGCAGAGCAACGCCTGCGACCGCGCGCGGCGCGAGTGCAATCGCCGCCTCGACCGTGCCTATCGCCGGGGCGAGTTGCCGCGCGGCGTGGTCTGCAAGCGCGCGGCCAGCGGCTAAGGCAGGCAACGGGGTCCGGCGTCAAGCCGGGCCCCTTACGCTACTTCGGGAAACGCCGGCGGTAGTGCTCCACCACTTCGGGGTTGCGCAGATTGAGTGGAAGCTCGCCCGACAGCACGCGGATTGTCTCCTCGGCCGCGCCGATGCCCATGCGCATCATGCTCTCTTCGGTGATGCCTGCCACGTGCGGCGTTACGATCACATTGTCGAAAGCCAAATAGGGGTGATCCGGCGGCAGTGGCTCTGTGACGAAGACGTCGAGCGCCGCACCGCCGATGCGGCCGGCGGACAATGCGTCGATAAGGGCCGCATCATCCACCACCGGGCCGCGCGATACATTGACCAGCAGCGCGCCCTGCTTCATGCGGGCGATGCGCTCGCCGCTCATCAGCCCGGCTGTCTCCAGCGTCAGCGGGCAGCAGAGCACGACGATGTCACTCGCCTCGACAAGCGCGTCGACGGAGGCGAAGCGTATATGGTCGGGCAGGTCGCGCGGCGCGCGGCTGTTGACGATCACCTCGAGCCCGAAGCCCCTTGCCGCGATGTCGGCGACATGCCGGCCGACCGCACCGAAGCCGACGATGCCCATCGTGCGGCCGGACAGATCATGGCCGAACGAGGCATGTTCGCGACCGGCGAGCCAGCCCTTGTGTCGCAAATCGCGGTCGACCCGACGAAACCTCCTGAGCAGCGCCATCGAGGTCCAGAGCACGTGTTCGGCCACCGTGCGGGCGTTCGCACCCGGTACGTTGGCGACCAGCACGCCGGCCTTGGCTGCCGCCTCCATCGGGACCATGTCGAGGCCAGCACCGTGGCGGATCGCGGCGCGCAGCCTTTTGGCGCGCTCGAACAGGACCGGCGGCAGGTTGGCGCGCACGATGACGATTTCTGCGCCGCGCACCTCGTCGGCGAGTGTGACGGGATCGATTGCCGAGGCTACGACGAGACTGCCACGCCCCTCGAGCAATGCGGCGGCGCGCGGATGTAATTCATGCGTCGAGAAGATGACGGGGACGTTTTGTTTCGCTCTGGGCATGGTCCGAATCCCCTCCAGCGCTACGGCCCGCCGGCGTTGTAGATGGTTCTTTCCAGTAGCTCTCGCCGCGGCAAAAGGCTAGGTCCGGCGCGAAGGCCGCAGCTGACGAAGTCGCTCCCGTGCAGGCGGCTGGCTTCCAATGGGCGTTTGACGGTTTTGCCGGCGAACACGAACGACAGGAAGCTGCTCCGGGCGATGATGGGGATTTAGGGCGGGAGCAGGGGAGACAGGGAATAAGGGAGTAGGGAAGACTGCCGATCTGATGTACCCCTACCTCCCTACTAACCTTCGTTTTCAGGGAGACAAAAAATGGTCAGCGGCAGACAGGTCGAATCCGGGCAGGGCCCGATCCGCTATGGCATGGTGGGCGGCGGCCAGGGCGCTTTCATCGGGGCGGTGCACCGGCTGGCGGCGCGGATGGACGGCGAGTTCGAGCTGGTGGCCGGTGCCCTGTCGTCCAGTGCGGAACGCGCGAAGGCTTCAGCCGCAGAACTCGGGCTCGATCCGTCGCGCAGCTACGGCTCCTTCGCAGAGATGGCGAAGGCGGAGGCGAAGCGCCCCGACGGCATCGAGGCGGTGGCGATCGTGACGCCGAACAATATCCACTATCCGGCAGCCAGGGCGTTCCTCGAAGCGGGCATCCACGTGATCTGCGACAAGCCGCTGACCTCGAACCTCGCCGATGCGAAGAAGCTCGCCGCACTTGTCGCAAAGGCCGGCAAGGTCTTCGTGCTGACCCACAACTACACCGCCTATCCGATGGTCCGGCAGGCCCGCGAGATGGTGGCGAAAGGCCAGCTCGGCGACATCCGCCTCGTTCAGGCCGAATATCCGCAGGACTGGCTGACCGAGGACGCGGCGGCGGCCGGCTCGAAGCAGGCGGCTTGGCGCACCGATCCGAAACAGACGGGCGTCGGCGGCGCTTCCGGCGACATCGGCACCCATGCCTACAATCTCGCGCGCTTCGTCTCGGGGCTGGAACTCGCCGAGCTCTCGGCCGATCTCGACGCCTTCGTGCCGGGCCGCCAGGTGGACGACAATCTCCACGTGCTCTTGCGCTTCAAGCCGGTGGGCAGGGCGCCGGCGGCGAAGGGGATGATCTGGGCGAGCCAGGTCGCGCCCGGCCACGAGAACGGGCTGAAACTGCGCGTCTACGGAACAAAAGGCGGTATCGAATGGGTGCAGGCCGACCCGAACTATCTGTGGTACACGCCGTTCGGGCAGCCCAAGCAACTGATCACCCGCGCGGGCGCCGGCTCGACCGAGGCCGCGGCGCGGCTGACGCGCGTACCGCCGGGCCATCCGGAAGGCTATCTCGAAGGCTTTGCCAACATCTACCAGGAAGCCGCGAAGGCAATCCGGGCCGCGCGCCGAAAGGGCGGCAAGCCGGGCAAGGAGGTCATCTATCCGACCGTCGAGGACGGCGTCGAAGGGGTGGCCTTCGTCGAGGCCTGCGTGAAATCGTCGAAGAAGAACGGCGCCTGGATGAAGCTATAGACGTCCGTGCACCGGGATTTCGGGCAGGCAGAGGAAGGGAAACGATCCTGGCAAGAGATTTTCAGAATGGCGGACGCTCGGCCGTATATGGCAGCGAGGCGATGATCGCGACGTCGCACCCCGACGCCTCCCTTGCGGGCGTGGAGGTGTTGCGCCGCGGGGGCAGCGCCGTCGACGCCGCGATCGCCGCCTGCGCCATGCAGTGCGTCGTGGAACCCGCGATGACCGGAATCGGAGGCGACTGCTTCGCCCTCGTCGCCAGGCCGGGAGAGCCGGTGCTGTCGCTCAACGGATCGGGCCGCTCGGCTGCGCAAGCCACGATCGACGAAGCGCTCCGACGCGGACTGACCTCCATAGCGGACGACGATCCCCTGGCCGTCACAATCCCCGGCGCGGTGGATGCCTGGTGCAACCTGCATTCCAGGTTCGGTGTGCTTGGGCTGGACGACCTGATGGAACCGGCGGCCAGGCGTGCCGAGGAAGGCTATGTCGTGGCGCCCCGCGTGGCGCATGACTGGAACCTGCACGCCGAGCGTCTCGCCCGGCATCCGCAGACCGCCAGACGGTTTCTGCCTAACGGCCGTGCTCCCGACGCTGGCGACGTGCACCGGCAACCGACCCTGGCCGCGACGCTTCGTTCGATCGGCAAGCACGGGCGAGAGGCTTTCTACGCAGGTCCGGTCGCCGAGGACATGGTGTCGACGCTTGCCGCCCTGGGTGGGTCGCATACGCTGGATGACTTTGCCGTCCAGCATTCCAACTATGAAAACCCCATCTCGGGCGGCTTTTGCGGCCACGACGTCCTGGAATGCCCGCCAAACGGCCAAGGTGCGACTGCCCTCTTGATCCTCGCCGCGCTCAAGGAGTGGGAACCGTGGCAGAACCGGAGCGGCGCCAAGGAACGGGCGCATCTCTTCGCCCAGGCCACGCGACAAGCCTACCGCCTGCGCGATCTCGGGCTTTCCGATCCGGATTCGATGCATGTGAGCATCCCGGATTTTGTTTCAGGGCGGTCGGTTCAAGCCATGCGGGACTACGTTCTTGCGGCGGCGGGCACGCCTCTTGCCCTGATCCCCCCTTGGGAGACCGATACAGTCTGCCTGTCGGCCGTCGATCGCAACGGGTTGGCCGTGTCGTTCATCAACTCGCTCTTCACGGCCTTCGGCTCCACGATCCTTGCACCCGCGAGCGGTGTAATGCTGCATTGCCGGGGAACAAGCTTCAAGCTCGACGCAGCGCATCCGAATGGCCTGGCGCCCCGCAAGCGGCCGATGCATACGATCATTCCCGGGATGCTGGTGCGCGACGGGCGAGCCGTGATGCCGTTCGGTGTGATGGGCGGCCAATTTCAAGCAGCCGGCCATGCCGATCTCATCATCAAGATGCTGGAAGAGGGCATGGACATCCAGGAGGCAATCGATGCGCCGCGGCTGTTCGGATATGAGGACGTCGTGCAGGTCGAGGCCGGCGTCACGGCTGACGTCGTGGCTCACCTTGCCGCATCGGGGCATCGGGTAGAGCAGGTGCGCACGCCCCTTGGCGGCGCGCAAGCCGTATGGATCGATCATGAACGCGGCGTTCTGATTGGCGGGTCAGACTCCCGGAAGGATGGCTGCGCGCTCGGCTACTGACCAATGACGGCTGGCGCTGGAGGCCGCCGGCACACCGTGCGCGACCTGCAGCATAGCCGTTCACCGCAGCGACGCCCGTGATTTCAAGACCCCTGAAATTCGAGAACCGGTGACCCGTGCGTAACCCGAACGCCTGGGCAACTTTCAGCCAACGCGATTTCGACCGTCCGAAAAACACGAAAGCCGCGGCGAACCGCGGCTTTTCGATGTAGGACAAACTGGAGCGGGTGAGGCGATTCGAACGCCCGACCCCAACCTTGGCAAGGTTGTGCTCTACCCCTGAGCTACACCCGCTCGCGCGGCGTCTGCGCCGCAAGCCGCGCCTATATGGCCGAAGAGTCCGGCGAATGCAACAGGGAAATCGGCGCAACTGAAACGCTATTCGGCGACGCATCGCGGTTGCGGGTGCGAGGCTTGTTTCGGCCCGGCTTTTGCCCTTAAAGCTTGGCCGACAGCAATTGCTCCGGACCGAGCGTCATGCCCAGAACACCTGCCGAGCTCTTTGCCTTCCTGGAGGAACTCGGCATCGAGGCCAGTACCGTCTCCCATCCGCCGCTCTTCACCGTGGCCGACTCGCAGTCCTTGCGCGGTGAAATCCCGGGCGGACACACGAAGAACCTTTTCCTGAAGGATAAGAAGGACAATTTCTTCCTGGTCACGGTCGAGGAGGAAGCAGAGGTCGACCTCAAGCAGATACATCATGCGATAGGCGCGTCGGGACGCGTTTCCTTCGGCAAGCCGGAGGCGCTGATGGAATATCTCGGCGTCATTCCGGGCGCAGTCACCGCCTTCGGCCTGATCAACGACGAGAAAGGAGCCGTGAAATTCGTTCTGGACAGCGCGCTCATGGAACATTCCGTCATCAATGCGCATCCGCTGGCCAACGACGCCACGACATCGATCGCAGCGGACGATCTGCTGCGCTTTGTCCGTGCGACAGGCCATGAGCCCGCCATCTTGAAAGTCTCGGCCTGATAGCCACATGCTGGCCAGCACGCCGGCGCAGACGATTTCGGCGCGGGGATGCGCCGGCGAAGTATCGAAAGGGACGATATGAGCGACAAGGACAATCCGTTCGGCGGCATGGGCGGCCAGTATGCTGCCAATGTCAGCTATGGTTCGGTCGAGCCGGCCCCGGGCAACGGCCACGCCACGGCTTTGCCTGTCGTGAAGGACGTCACCACGGCAAGCTTTGCGGCGGACGTCATCCAGGAATCGCGCAAGCTGCCGGTGCTGGTCGACTTCTGGGCGCCGTGGTGCGGTCCGTGCAAGCAATTGCAGCCAGCGCTGGAGAAGGTCGTGGCAGCCGCGGGCGGCGCGGTCAAACTCGTCAAGATGAAT
The DNA here is from genome assembly GCA_030852655.1 of Pseudomonadota bacterium. GTDB lineage: Bacteria > Pseudomonadota > Alphaproteobacteria > Rhizobiales > Rhizobiaceae > Mesorhizobium_K. Next base: position 7,252 of record JALYWP010000244.1, read on the forward strand.
ATTGACGAGCATCCCTCCATCGCCGGCCAACTCGGCATCCAGTCCATTCCGGCGGTCATCGCGTTCAAGGACGGCCAGCCGGTCGACGGCTTCATGGGCGCCATTCCCGAGAGCCAGATCAGCGACTTCATCCAGAAGCTGGTCGGGAAGAATGGTGGCCAGCCGCAGGTGGCGAAAGCGTTGGAAGCCGCCGGGCAGGCGCGTGAAGCGGGCGATCTGCAGGGCGCGGCAAGCCTCTATGATGCGGTGCTTCAGGAGCAGCACGACAATGTCGAGGCGATCGCCGGGCTGGCGGACATCCTTTTCGAGGCTGGAGACACGGCCGGCGCCGAAGAAGTGCTCGCCCGCGCTCCGGCAGAAGGCCAGGGGGGCGCAGCGATCGCAGCGGTGAAGACCAAGATAAGACTGGCGGCCGAAGCCGCCGATCTCGGCGACCCTGCGACGTTTGAAAGACGCCTCGCCGAGAACCCTGCGGATCATCAGGCGCGCTTCGACCTCGCAATGGTCCAGAATGCGCAGGGCAGGCGCGAGGAGGCCGCGGACAATCTGCTTGCGATAGTCAAGGCGGATCGCAGCTGGAATGACGACGGCGCCAAGGCCCAACTCCTGAAACTGTTCGAGGCGTGGGGCATGACCGACGAAGCGACGCTTGCGGCGCGCCGCAAACTGTCGTCGCTGCTGTTCTCATAGCCGGGACGCGCTTACTGGCGGGGAAGGCCATGCGCTCCCGGTCGAATGGCCTTGGGGGGTTGCGAGAGCGTCGCGGCGCACCAGATTGTCTGGGGGTGATCGGAGGAACCAGCTTGCAGGCGGGAAATTTCAATTACCGGCGCGTCGCGGATCTGCCGTCCACGGTTCCGGTGTTTCCGCTCCCGGCGGCGCTGCTCCTGCCGGGCGGGCGCATGCCGCTCAACATATTCGAGCCGCGCTACTTGCAGATGGTCGACGCGGCCATGGCCGGGGATCGGCTGATTGGCATGATCCAGCCCGGTTTCGACGGCGCGCTGCGTGAGGACGGGGAACCCGACATCGTCAATGTAGGCTGCCTTGGCCGCCTGACCTCGCTGAGCGAGACCGGCGACGGCCGCTACATGATCGCGCTGCAGGGTGTCTGCCGGTTCCGCGTCGCCGAGGAGCTTTCGGTGAAGACGCCGTTCAGGCAATGCCGTATTTCGCCTTTCGGCGCCGACCTCGACGAGGACAGTTCGGGTGCCGAAGTGGATCGGCCGGCGTTGCTGAAGGCGTTCCGCGCCTATCTCGAGGCGAACGATCTCGATGCCGACTGGAACAGCGTAAGCCGGGCCGAGAACGCCATGCTGGTCAACGCGCTGTCGATGATGGCGCCCTATGGGCCGGCCGAGAAACAGGCGCTGCTGGAAGCGCCGGACCTGAAGACGCGCGCCGAGACGCTGATCGCACTGACGGAAATGGCGCTGGCGCGCGACAATGAGGATTTCGGATCGAGCCTGCAGTAGGTTCCAGGCTACTGCATCGGCCCGAAAATCGGAATCGATTTTCGGTAGGAACGATGCAGCAGATTCAAGGGGATAGAGCGCCCGTTGTGCGTCCAAAAGGACGCACGGCGCTCTAGCGGAGGGGTGATGAGCGAGGTTCAGCGCATGTCCGGGGTCGATGTGAAGATGCTAGAGCTCCTGGCCTGTCCTTTGACCAAGGGACCACTGGTCTGGGACAGCGAGCGAGGCGAACTCGTCTCCAAGCCGGCAAAACTGGCCTATCCCGTGCGCGACGGCATACCGGTCATGCTGCCATCGGAGGCGCGCAGCATCGATCCCGATGCGGATACGTCTCCAGAGGCGCGCTGAGGATCGAGGGATCGGCTGACAGCGGGCGGCGATCACTGGAAATTCCTGCCTTTCGGCATGACGCTGCCAGCCCTGCGGGCCAGCGTCTCGGCGTCGGTCGTTCCGACGGGAGCGTTCCGTCTCGTGAAGGGCGCGAGCTTTCGCCGATCTTGTACGCCCACCGCGATGCAGGCTGATGGCGTCGACGCAGGCTCCGAATGAGCCGCTTCTTCCAACAGGACAGACAGCCAGGACGTCAGATCCTCGATATTTTCGGCAACGATGTGCACGACACCCGATTCAGACTGCAGCCTGCCGGTGACGCGGACGAATTTCGAACTCATGATGACGGGCAGCAGCCGAGAAAAATCCCTCTTCCAGACGATGACGTTTGCCACCGCCTTGTCGTCTTCCAGAGTGAGAAAGATCGCATTGCCCTTACCGGGCCGCTGACGCACCAGGACGAGTCCAGCCACGGAGACAAGAGTCCTGTCGGGCACGCGCGGCAGATCTTCGTTGGGCGTGACGCCGAGCGATTCCAGTTGCTCGCGCAAGAAGGAAACCGGATGCGCCTTGAGCGACAGGCCGAGCGAGCGATAATCGTGGATGACATGCTCGCCTGACGGCATGACCGGCAATTGCGTAGCCGGCTCATTGTCCGGGAGGCGAATGTCCGGCCGGTCGAACAGCGGCATGGTCTCGGCGGCAGTCTTGCGGTCCAGGGCGCGAACCTGCCAGAGCGCGGCGCGGCGGTCGAGGCCGATCGAGCGGAAGGCGTCGGCCTGGGCGAGTTTCTCGATCTCGTCGACGGCAAGGCCGGAGCGCAGCCAGAGATCGCGGACGGAGCCGTAACCGCCGCCGCGGCACCTGACGAGTGCTTCCATGTCCGCTTCCGACAGGCCCTTTATCTGACGGAAGCCAAGCCGAACCGCATGTTCGGACCTGATGACGCCGCGCATTTCGGCATGACGGTCGAGGATACGGCCGGGATCGAATCCGGTCCGCTCCAGCGTGCAGTCCCACATGGAAGAATTAATGTCGACCTCGCGGACCTCGATGCCGTGGTCGCGGGCGTCGCGCACGAGTTGGGCCGGCGCATAGAAGCCCATGGGCTGGGAGTTGAGGATCGCCGCGCAGAAGACGTCGGGATAGAAGGCCTTGAACCAGCAGGAAGCATAGACCAGCAGCGCGAAGGAGGCGGCGTGGCTTTCTGGAAAGCCGTATTCGCCAAACCCCTCGATCTGCTTGAAGCAGCGGGTCGCGAACTCTTCCGGATAACCTTTTTCGATCATCGCCCGGATCAACCGGTCACGATACAGGTGAATGGTCCCGTTGCGTTTGAAAGTCGCCATGGCGCGGCGAAGCTTGTCTGCTTCACTCGGTGAAAATCCGCCAATGTCGATGGCGATCTTCATCGCCTGTTCCTGAAAGAGCGGAACGCCCAGGGTGCGGCTCAAGATCGCTTCGAGTTCGGGGCTGTAATATTCCACCTTCTCCAGGCCCATGCGCCGGCGCAGATAGGGGTGGACCATGTCGCCCTGGATGGGACCCGGCCGGACGATGGCGACCTCGATGACCAGGTCGTAAAATTTCCGGGGCTTGAGGCGCGGCAGCATGGACATCTGCGCGCGGGATTCGATCTGGAAGACGCCGATCGTGTCCGCCCGGCAGATCATGTCGTAAACCTCAGGCCTTTCCTTTGGCATGGTCGAGAAATCAACGATTGATGCACCGTCGTCATTGCGGGCATCGTAGTGGTCCTTCAACAGATCGAAGGCGCGGCGCAGGCAAGACAGCATGCCTAGCGCAAGGATGTCGACCTTGAGGATGCCAACCGCATCCAGATCGTCCTTGTCCCATTCGACCATCTTGCGCTCGTCCATTGCCGTCTTGACGATCGGCACGATCTCGTCGAGCCGGTCCCTGGTGATGACGAAGCCGCCGACATGCTGGGAGAGGTGGCGCGGACATCCGAGAATTTCGTTGGCGAGATCGATCACATGGCGCGAGCGCGGGTCGGTCCTGTCGAGGCCTCCGGCCCTGGCTTCGGCCGCTCCCATCCTTTCCGACGACCAGCCCCAGATCGAGCCTGACAGCGCGCCGCGCATGTCGTCCGACAGACCCATCGCCTTGGCGACTTCGCGCAGTGCGGAGCGGCCGCGGTAGCTGATGACGGCGGCGGCGAGCGCGGTACGCTTCTTGCTGTATTTTTCGTAGATATAGCCGATGATCTCGTCGCGTCTCTCATGCTCGAAATCGACATCGATGTCGGGAGGCTCGTCGCGTTCGACGGAGATGAAACGGTCGAACAGTACCTCGCTGCGCTCGGGGTCGACGTCGGTGACGCCGAGGCAGTAGCAGATCACCGAATTTGCCGCCGAACCTCGCCCCTGGCAAAGCACACCGGCCTCCTCGGAACGTGCGAAACGTACGATATCATGCACGGTTAGGAAGTAGCGCGCATACTTCTTGGAGGCGACGATCTCAAGTTCGTGCCGAAGGAGTTCCGAGACCTTTTGTGGGATAGCCCCGTGGTAGCGGCGAACAGCGCCTTCCCATGCCAGGCGCTCGAGCTCTGTCTGTGGATCGACCCCTTCCTCGGTGGTCTCCTCGGGATAGTTATGTTTGAGATCGCCGAGAGAAAATTTCAGTTCGCGCGCGAAGTGGATCGTCTCGGCGAGCGCTTCAGGGTAGTTCTTGAATAGGCGCGCCATCTCCAGTGGCGTCTTCATGTGCCGTTCTGCATTCGCGCCAAGTTCGAAGCCGGCTTCCGATACGGGCATGTTCAGCCGGATGGCGGTGAGAACGTCCTGCAGCGGACGTCGCTCGGCGGCATGATAGAGCACGTCATTGACCGCCATCAGCCGCATGCCGGATGCGGCGGCCAGGGCTGCGGCCTGCTCCAGCCGAAAACGGTCGTTTCCGGCATAGGCGGGCGCGACGGCAAGACGGATCGCCTTGCCGAAACGACCGGCCAGGCCGCGAAGGAGGGTGAGTGTTTCGCTGGGATCTGCTTCCGGATCGGGCAGGATTGCCAGCGACATGCAGTCGCCCCATTCCATAAGGTCGCTCCGGTAGAGAAGCGGGGCGCCTTTTGGACTTTCGTCGCGCAGATTTGCCTGGGTAAGCAGCCGGCAAAGATTCCCCCACCCCTTGCGGTCCCTGGGATAGGCGAGGATGTCCGGCGTACCGTCTGCAAAGACCAGCCGGCTGCCCGGATGATAGGGAAAGGCGATGGGGTTCCCGGTCGGGTCGGTTGCGACGGACTTCGACTGGCTCCAGGCACGCACCACGCCGGCGACAGTGTTGCGGTCGGCAAGCCCGATACCGGCATGTTCAAGGCCAAAGGCGGCAAGCACGAGTTCCTCCGGCTTGGAGGCGCCGCGCAGGAAGGAGAAATTCGACTGGACGCCGAATTCGACATAGGGCGGTGCGACGGGAGCGTTCATGCGGAGACGCCCTGCATATACCAGCGCGGCTCGGCATCCTTCCTGTAGACGCCCTCGCGGTAGATCCAGAAACGGTGGCCGTCGGTGTCCTCGACGCGAAAATAATCGCGAGTCATTCGCGCTGTTTCGTCCGCCACGGCCGCTCTCTCAGCTTCTTCCCGTTTCGCCTCTCTTTTTTCCCCATCCTTCTCATTCTCGTCCGCCCTGACCTCGGGCTTGCCGTGCAACCACCATTCCGGACCAATCCGCTCGGGTCCTTCGGCGCGCGCCACCCGGTGCATGGCGCGGCGCCAGCGGAAATTGAGCGGCGGACCCTCGGGAACCTCCGTCACCGGTACGTCGATCGGCTCGGGGCGGACGAACAATCTCAGCGGGCGTTCCGGAGCCCGGCGGGAGGGAGAAAAGTCGACGTTCCTTCGCGGAGCAACCGGCGCTCTCCTCTCCAGCGGTGCGCCGTCGGCGGGGACAAAAGATGCGGCGCGCTCGGGCAGATGGCTCTCGGCGAGAATCGGCACCAGCATAGCGGCGCGGCCGAGGCGGGCGCGCACGCGGTCGGAGAAGAGCGCAATGCCTTCGCTTGCGGCGCCTCCGCTGCCGTCGAGATCGGCCTGCGGCATGTCGAGCGCCGCCGCCTCGAAGGCCGAAAGCCGCACCAGGTCGAAGCCGTAGCCGGGTTCGAGCGATGCGCCGAGTGCTGCCAGCCTTTCGTGAAAAAGCCTGCCGATCGGAACCGGTTCGCGCAAGGGCAGCGACGCGCGGGCGGCGATACGCGAGACCGCGCCGTCGACCCGGAAGAGCAGCAGTTCGAACAGCCGGGCGCCCTCGCCGCGCCTATCGAGGTCGCGCTTCAGGCTTCCGGCGAGCAGAAAGACCAGCCTCTCTATGTCCTCGACGAGACCGATCGGCTCGGCGAGATGCCTCTCGACCGAAAGGTCAGGAACAGGCAGGCGTGGCGAGACCGCCTCCTCGACCTCGCCCAGCGCCTGGTCGAGCCGCAGGAGCAGCATGGTGCCGAAGCGGCGGGCGAGCGGCGCGCGCGGCGCAGCCAGAACAGAACCGACCGTGCGCAGGCCGACGCTTTCCAGGCTGGCGATCGTTTTCGGCTCAAGCCTCAGGACGAAAAGCGGCAGGCTTTCGAGAAAGGAGCGCTCGTCTCCTTCCTGCAGGATTTTGCCGGGCAGCGAAAAGCGTGCAGCCGCCCACGCCGCTCCCGGCGTCGGACCGAGCGCGGCCCTGGCGCGGAAGCCCTGCTCGAAGAAGCCGGCAAGCATGCCTTCGAGCAACGCTTCCTCGCCGCCGAAGAGATGCGCGCAGCCGGTGATGTCGAGGAACAGGCTGTCCGTCCCGTCGAGCGCCACCAGCGGCGTATAGCGGTCGCACCAATCGGCCAGGGCTTCGAGCAGCCTGCGGTCCGCCGCCGGATCCTCCGCGACGATCTCGATCGCCGGATACATGGCGCGCGCGTCGGCGATGCCCATGCCGGGCTTCAGCCTGAGGCGCTCCGCCTGCTCATCCAGCGCGGCGATGCGATGGGTGTTGTTCTCCTGGCGGCTGACGACCAGCGGCGGCCGGCCCTGGCGGGGGAGGGAACGCCAGGAGCGTCCCAACCGCTGCCGCAGCAGGCGCTCGGTGCTCAGATGCGGGAACCAGAGCGACAGTATCCTCCGCCGCTCTTTCCTGAAGGGCGTTTGCATGGTTGTTCCATTCCAGAATGAATCGGGCGGGTGGGGCGGTTCGGTTCTTGCTGATCTCGACGAGGAAGGCCGGCGGGCCGATCGAACGGGCGAGCGGCTTTCCCATAATGCGGCGCAGGCCGGCGGATGCGGGACGCAGGATGAGCCGGCAGGGCGCGGCGGTCGGTTCGGGCGAAGCTGCCTGGCGCAGCAGGAACAGCGGGTGGCCCGCATCGCGGGCGCGACGATGAAGCCTGCGCGTCGCCGTGAGGTCGAGATGGGAGGACTTGCCGCGGGTCTCCAGGAGCATGGCCGAGAACCCGTCGAGCGCGGCGGCCTGTTCGGCGATCCACAACGCATCGGCCAGTTTTTCCGCCTGCGCGACCACGAGGCGGGAAGGATCGATGCCGTAGAGAAAACGGATGCCCGGAGGATAGGGCAGGCCCGCCTCGCGGAAGCTCCCGCTCATGCCGATCCAGAGAAGCGGAGCCTGCCGCGTTTCGAGGACGAGCCGGAGAAGAGCCAGTGCGAAGCCGGCGGCGGCGCCCGCATCGCGGGTCTCCGGTGCATGGATTTCGGTCAATCCCGTTGCAGGCAGGCCACCGCCCAGCGCTGCGTCGAAACGCCCGGCGCCAGTGACGAGCAGGTCTTTGCCCGGCACTCCGCAATGCCGGACGAGATCGATATCCTCCGCTTCCCCCTCGAGACGTTCGGCGAGGCGGCCTTCGACCTTCGCAATCTGACGGCGCAGGGACGCAATGGTCTCCCGCGCCATGACACCCGATGCCATGACGTCCTACTCTTCCGAAGTTTGTTCCTGTTATGTTCTAATAGATTCCAGAGCCGGCAGGAGGAGTCAAGCGAGACCGCCGGAGAATTTATTCCTCGGCCGGCCCCGTGCGTTTTCCTTAATCGCCAAACAGCCTCGAAACGGCGCGGCCGAACGGCTATATGCTGCGGCAAAAGGATAAAGAATGGCCCGCATCTACCAGACACGATCATGGCACGACCAGTTGTCGCCCTCGATGGAGGAACTCGAGCTGATGGCGCTCGAAGCCTACGCACATCTGCCGGAGCAATTCCGCTCGCTGACCGGCGAGATCGTCATCCAGATCGCGGAATTCCCTACCGACGAGATCATGGACGATCTGTCGCTGGAGACGCCATTCGACCTGCTCGGCCTGTTCGAGGGGCGCGGCATCGCCGAACGCTGGAACCCGCAGACCGGCGAGGGGCCCAACAGGGTCACGCTCTACCGACGCGCCATACTCGACTACTGGGCCGAGAATGACGAGACGCTGGGCTCGATCGTCACCCATGTTCTGATCCACGAAATCGGCCATCATTTCGGCCTGTCGGACGACGATATGGAAAAGATCGAGGAAAATGCCGATCAGTAGTCGGAAAGCTTGATGTCGGGGTCGTAGTCGACGCCGTCGACATCCTTCACCACCGCCTGGCCGCAACGCATCGACTTCGCTTCCGCATCGAAGGCATAGGTCGGCGAGCCATAGAGGTGCCAGCCCTTGTTCAGGGCCGCCGTCACCTTGTGGCAGAAGTTCGAATCGTCCGGACCGGACAGGAAGCGGTAGAGCCTCATCGCCATTCCCTCAGCGTTCCCGCTCGCGCAAGCAGCCGCTCGGCCTGGGCCAGATGCAACCGCTCCACCATCCTGCCCTCGATCGAGATGACGCCCTTGCCGGCATTTTCGGGCAGGGCGAAGCCGGCCCGGATCGCCATGGCTTCCGCGATCGCCTCGGCCGAGGGCGAGAAGGCCCTTTTCGCCGGCTCGATCTGCGCGGGGTGGATAAGCGTCTTGCCGTCGAACCCCATTGCAGCACCCTCGGCGCATTCGTGCGCGAAGGCGTCGAGATCGCGAAAATCGTTGCTGACGCCATCCAAGATGTCTAGGCCGCCGGCGCGGGCGGCGAGCACCATCTGCAGCAGCCAGGGCATGACGTAGCGGCGATCCGGCGTTGCCAGCACGCCGGTGTCCTTGATCAAGTCGTTGGTTCCGGCGACGAAACAATCGAGGCGAGCCGCCCTGTCGCGACCGAACTCGGCAAGTGCGCCGATGTTGAGCATTGCCTTTGGCGTCTCGACCATGACCCACAGTTTCAGATCGTAGGGTGCGTCCGCCTCGTCCAGCGCATCGTCGAAATCGTGGACGTCGCGCGGCGTGTCCACCTTGGGCAACAGCACGGCGTCGGGCGCACATGCGCAGACGGCGGCAAGATCGTCCGGCCCCCATTCGCTGGCCAGCGGATTGACGCGGATCACGCATTCGGGGCCGTTTACGGGACGCGTCCTGAACCAGACCTTCAGCCGTTCGCGCGCCGCGTCCTTCGCTTCGGGGGCAACCGAATCCTCAAGGTCGAAAATTACCGCGTCGCAGGCAAGCGACGGCAGCTTGGCGATCGCCCTTTCGTTCGAGGCGGGCACGAAAAGCACCGCCCGACGCGGACGGCAGGATTTCGCGCTCGAGGAATTTTCTGGCATTTGGCCTTCTTGCCCGGCAATGCTGGCCCTTGCAAGGGCAGGCCTGCGATGTTTCTCGAAGCCCAGCAACGGAGCGGACATGACGAAATACGACGTGGTGATCATAGGCGGGGCGATCGTCGGCAGCTCGGTCGCCTACTACCTGCGCGAGGAGGGTTTTTCGGGCATGATCGCGCTGATCGACCGTGATCCGCAATTCACCCATTCCGCGACCACGCTTTCCTGCGCCTCGATCCGCCAGCAATTCTCCATTCCCGAGAACATCCGCCTGTCGCAATTCACGCTCGGCCTGTTTCGGCGGCTGAAGGAGGAGTTCGGGGCCGATGCCGACATCGGCTTTCGCGAAAACGGCTATCTGATCCTGTCCAGCGAGGAAGGCCTGCCGGTGCTCAGGGCAAACCACGCCGCGCAAGAGGCGGAAGGCGCCGATATCGTGGTCGAAGATGCGCAAGCACTCGTCCGCCGTTTCCCGTGGCTGTCGCCCGAGGGGATCGCCGCCGGCGCCTTCGGCCGGACCGGCGAGGGCTGGTTCGACGCGCATGCCTATCTGCAGCTTTTCCGCAGGGCGCTCAGGACGAAGCAGGTCGACTTCATCAACGCCTCGGTCACCGGCATCGAGCGCGATGGCAATCGCCTGGCGGCGGTGCTGCTCGACAATGGCGAGCGGCTGGAAGCCGGCACCGTCGTCAATGCGGCGGGACCGAATGCCGGCAGGGTGTCGGCAATGGCCGGCATCGCGCTGCCGGTCGAACCCAGAAAGCGCTCGGTCTTCGTCTTCGAGGCGCGGGAGAAGTTTGACGACATGCCGCTGATCGTCGATCCGAGCGGCATCTATGTGCGCCCCGAAGGCTCGGTCTACATCACCGGCGGCGCCGAGCAGGAGGAGGGCGAGGCGGCGGCCGATCCAGCCGATTTCGATCCAGACTGGCCGCTGTTCGAGGAGACGATCTGGCCGGCGATCGCCACGCGCGTGCCGGCCTTCGAGGCGATCAAGGCGACGCGCGCCTGGGTCGGGCACTACGACTACAACACGCTCGACCAGAATGCGGTGATCGGGCCGCATCCGGAGGTGAAGAATTTCATCTTCGCCAACGGCTTTTCCGGCCATGGGCTTCAGCAGGCGCCGGCGGTCGGCCGCGCGCTGGCCGAGCTCGTCGTCCATGGCGGCTACCGCACCATCGACTGCTCGGCCTTCGGCTACGAGCGCATCCGCGACAACCGGCCCTACCCTGAGCTCAACGTCATCTAGGCGTGCCGCCGGGCCCTTTGATTCCCGATCGGCTTTGTGTAAAGCGACTGCAGCAAAACAGGCCGGAAAGGCATAAGCCATGGACAAGTTCACCAAGCTGACGGGCGTCGCCGCGCCCTTGCCGATCGTCAATGTCGACACGGACATGATCATCCCGAAGGATTATCTGAAGACGATCAAGCGCACCGGCCTCAGCGTCGGTCTCTTCGCCGAGATGCGCTTCAACGAGGACGGCTCGGAGAACCCGGATTTCGTGCTCAACAAGCCAGCCTACCGCAAGGCGCAGATTCTGGTGGCGGGCGACAATTTCGGCTGCGGATCGAGCCGCGAACACGCGCCCTGGGCGCTGCTCGACTTCGGTATACGCTGCGTCATCTCGACCAGCTTCGCCGACATCTTCTACAACAACTGCTTCAAGAACGGCATCCTGCCGGTGACGGTCAGCCCCGAGGACCTGGAGAAGCTGATGGACGACGCTTCGCGCGGCGCCAACGCCACCATCACCGTCGATCTCGAAGCCAAGGAAATCCGCGGGCCGGACGGCGGCACGATCACGTTCGACCTCGACGAGTTCAAGCGGCACTGCCTGCTCAACGGTCTGGACGATATCGGCCTGACCATGGAAAAGGCGCCGGCCATCGCCAGCTACGAGCAGCGGGCCGCCGAGAACCGCCCCTGGGCCTGATTGCGCTTCCCGCCGCGGTCCAAACCGGTTCCGCTTTTCCTGGATTTGCTCGCATGCGCAAGCTGATCTCCACCGGCTCGCCCTTCGAAGAGACCGCCGGCTACAGCCGCGCGGTCGTCCAGGGCGACTGGTGTTTCGTCGCCGGTACGACCGGCTACGACTATGCCACGATGACCATTCCGGACAGCGTCGAGGCGCAGACGAGGAACTGCCTCGCCACGATCGGCAAGGCACTCGCCGAGGGCGGCTTCTCCTTTGCCGACGTGGTTCGGGCGCATTACTACATCACCGACCAGACCTATGCCGAAATCGTCTTTCCGATCCTCGGCGAGACCTTTGGCGACATTCGCCCGGCTGCAACGATGATCGTGTGCGGGCTCAACAAGCCCGAGATGAAGATCGAGATCGAAGTGACCGCGCTCAGACGGAATTCGTAATTCCTCCAATCGATTTGAGTCTTGCGCCGTGCCGGGGTGGCGTTTAGCAAGGCTTCGGTTTTCCCGATCTGGCGACCTACAGGGGCATTTCATGGCATCGAAAAAACTCTTCCTCCTTCCCGGCGACGGCATCGGTCCCGAGGCGATGGGGGAGGTCAAGAAGCTGATCGCCGCCATGAACGAAAAGCTCGGCAGCGGCTTCGAGATCGAAGAGGGGCTGGTCGGCGGCTCGGCCTATGACGCGCATGGAAAGGCGATCTCGGAAGACGACATGGGCAGGGCGCTCGCCGCGGATGCCGTGCTGTTCGGCGCGGTAGGCGGGCCAAAATGGGATGCGGTGCCTTACGAAGTACGCCCCGAGGCCGGCCTGCTGCGCCTGCGCAAGGATCTGGAGCTTTTCGCCAATTTGCGGCCCGCCATCTGCTATCCGGCGCTCGCCGCATCCTCGTCGCTGAAGCAAGAGGTGGTCGAAGGGCTCGACATCCTCATCGTGCGCGAGCTTACCGGCGGCGTGTATTTCGGCGAGCCCAAGCAGATCATCGACCTCGGCAACGGCCAGAAGCGCGGTATCGACACGCAGGTCTACGACACGTTCGAGATCGAGCGCATCTCGGGCGTCGCCTTCGAACTGGCGCGGACCAGGAAGAACCATGTCACCTCGATGGAAAAACGCAACGTCATGAAGTCGGGCGTCCTGTGGAACGAGGTGGTAACGGCCACCCACAAGGCGAAATATGCCGACGTGAAGCTCGACCACATGCTGGCCGACGCCGGCGGCATGCAACTGGTGCGCTGGCCCAAGCAGTTCGACGTCATCGTCACCGACAATCTGTTCGGCGACATGCTGTCGGACGTGGCTGCCATGCTGACGGGCTCGCTCGGCATGCTGCCGTCGGCGTCGCTCGGGGCTCCGGACGCCAAGACCGGCAAGCGCAAGGCGCTCTACGAGCCCGTGCATGGCTCCGCGCCCGACATCGCCGGCAAGGGCATCGCCAATCCGATCGCCATGCTCGCTTCCTTCGGCATGTGCCTGCGCTATTCCTTCGGCATGGTCGAGGAGGCCGACCGGCTCGACCAGGCGATCGCCTCGGTGCTCGAATCGGGCCTGCGCAGCAAGGACATCATGTCGGAGGGTATGACCGAGGTCGGCACGATCGCCATGGGCGATGCGATCATCGCGAAATTCCTGCTCTGATCCAATTCTGATCCCGGCGGCCGGTTCCAGTCGGAAATCTCCGGCTCCCGAATGTCGCTTTTGCCGCTGCGCGAAACGCTGCGCATCGGCAATCTCCGTGCATGAGCGTCACGTCCGAACCGACTTCCAGCCTGGAACATAACCGGCATCGCCCCGCGCCCCCACCGTTGGTCGCCATCGCCTCGGTCATCGTTTCGATGGCGCTGGTCGCGGTCGGCAACGGGCTGATGTTCGCCTACATACCGGTGCGGCTCGGCGTGGAGGGATTCGCGCCGACATGGGCCGGCGGCATCCTGACCGGGCTCTCCGCCGGCGGCATCGCCGGCTGCCTGCTTACCGGCGTGATCGTGCGCCGCATCGGGCATGCCCGCGCCTACATGGTGTTTTCGGCCCTCATCGTGCTTTCCAATGCCGGCGTCGCGGCCGGCGCGCACCCGCTGCTGTGGATCGTCGCGCGGGCGCTCTACGGCTTCGCCATCTGCGCCATGTTCATCGTTGCGCAAAGCTGGCTGAACGATGCCATCGACAATTCGATACGCGGCCGGGTCATGGCCGTCTTCTACGTCAGCTACGTCGCCGGCCTGGGGGTGGGGTCCGCGCTCATGGGAATGCTCGACATAGGCTCGGCTCAGGTGCCGCTGGTCGGCATCACCTTCACCGCGCTGTCGATGCTGCCGATCGGCACGACGCGGCTTGCGCAGCCGCCTGCGCCCGAAGCCGCTTCGGTGGCGGTGAGGCGGGCCTGGCGCATATCGCCGGTCGGCGTAGCAGGCATGCTGGCCGTCGGCGGCCTGTCGATGATGATCTCGGGCTTTGCGCCGATCCACGCCGCCGCAAAGGGATTCACGCAGCAGGAAGTGGCGATGCTGCTGGCCTGCATGCCGCTCGGCACGCTGCTCTTCCAGATTCCGTTCGGCTGGATCTCCGACCGCACCGATCGGCGTTACGTGCTGATCGCGGCTTCGCTGCTCGTAGCCGCAGCCGGCGTCGCCGCCGCCCGTTACGACGCCGCGCCGCTTGCGATTATCCTGATCATCTATGTGGTCTGGAGCGGCGGGTCCGAATCGATCTACTCGCTGTCGTCCGCCCATGCCAACGACCGCGCCTCCAAGGACGATCTGGTGGCGCTAGCCTCGTCGATGCTGTTTGTCTGGTCGATATCGGGATTTGTCATCCCCGGCCTAGGCACGGCGCTGACGGCCGTCTACGGCACGCAATCCTTCATCTACGTGGCGACAGGCATTGCCGCCGCCTATGCGCTGTTCGTGCTCTGGCGCGTGGCGCAGGCTCGGCCGGTGCCGCAGGCCGAAACCGGGAATTTCGCACCGATGACGCCGCAGGCACCGCTGCCGGTCGATCTCGCCTTTCCGTCGGAGGACGGCGAGCGGCATTAAATACCAAGCATCCTTTCGGGAAGAACCCGATCGGTGAATATCTTGAAACTGCAACGCGACTCTGCCTATCTAATGGAACCGGCTGATTTTGGCCGGTTGGTTGTTCCGTTCTGAAAGGAAAGACACTGAGAACAGCACTGCGGAAGAAGGCGGATATTCTGCCTTCGCCGGCCGGGTTAAGCGGAAACGACGCTTCCTCCCGCGCCCTCGAAACAGTCCTTGCCAGTCTGGAAGACTCCAAGGCCGAAAACATCGTCCCAATCGACATCCAGGGGAAATCGAGCCTCGGCGACTACATGGTCGTCGCGTCCGGCCGCTCGCACCGCCATGTCGCCGCCGTCGCCGAACAGCTCCTCAAGGCGCTGAAGGATGCCGGGCTCGGCAATGCGCGGGTCGAAGGCCTCTCGGGGGCCGACTGGGTGCTGATCGATTCAGGCGACATCATCGTGCATGTCTTCCGCCCCGAAATCCGCGAATTCTACAACATCGAGAAGATGTGGCAGGCTCCGGACCTCGAGGAAGAGACGATCCACTAAGGCCAGGCCGCGTCGCGCGGCCTCGGCTGAGGGACGGCGATGAAGATCTCGGTTTTTGCCGTGGGCCGCATGAAGGCTGGCCCCGAAAAGGAACTTGCGGACCGTTATTTCGAACGCTTTTCGAAGAGCGGGCCGGCTATCGGCCTGGAATTTTCCGGGCTTTCCGAGATTCCCGAAAGCCGCGGCCTGGGCGCGGCGGAGCGCAAGCGCGAGGAAGCCGACAGGCTGAAGCAGCATATGGTCGCGGGCCAGGCGCCGAACGCGGCGCTGATTCTGCTCGACGAGCGTGGCGCGAGCGTTTCGTCGGAAGATTTCGCCGGTCGGCTGGCGGTGCTGCGCGATGGCGGCAGGCGCTCGACGGTCATCGCCATCGGCGGGCCGGACGGGCACGATCCCTCATTGCGCGATGCAGCCGAACTGGTGCTGTCCTTCGGCGCGCAGACATGGCCGCACCAGTTGGTGCGCATCATGCTCGGCGAGCAGTTGTACCGGGCGGTGACGATCCTTTCGGGCCATCCCTATCACCGGGCGTGACCGGATTGGGCCGGTTGCCATCCCTCGCCCGGCGGGCTGCACTTCACATCGTGGCTGCGATGGTTGATGGTTCGTTAACGATGCGGTCGATAGAGTCGCGATTTCCATCGCATACAGGGACGAAGGACGGATGGCCAAGGCGGTGACGAGACGCGGTCCGGCATGGCGGTGCGGCCTAGCCGCAGTCGTGATGCTCGCCATGTCCGGCCTGCCGGCAATCGCCGAAGACGCGGAGCGCAGCCCCGAACAGAAGGTCGGGGAGCAGGTCGCCGAATATGAACGCGTATCGCGCGAAATCACCCTGTCGGAGGAGCGCAAGGCGTCGCTCGCCGCTGAGATCGCCGAGATCGAGAAGGACGCGGCGTCGATCACCGCCGCCCTGATCCAGTCGGCCAAGACCGAGCGCAAACTCAGCCAGGACATCGAGGACATCACCGATCGCGTCGAAGCGCTGAAGACGCAGGAGGACGGCATCAAGCAGTCGCTCGCCGGTCGCAGCGCGGTGCTGGCCGAGGTGCTCGGCGCCTTGCAGCGCATGGGGCTCAATCCCCCGCCCGCAATCCTGGTGACGCCGGAGGATGCGCTCGCCTCGGTGCGCAGCGCGATTATGCTCGGCGCCGTGGTGCCTGGTCTGCGCAAGGAGACAGAGGCGCTGGTCGCCGACCTGTCCGAGCTTTCGCGCATCGCGGCCTCGATAGAGGACGCGCGCGCCCGGCTGACGGAAGCCTTCAGCGGACAGCTTGCCGAGAAGCAGCGCCTCGAGCTTCTGATCGCCGAGAAGCAGCGCCTGAGGGCCGAGCAGGAGACGGCGTTGGACGCCGAGCAGAAACGCTCCGAAGAACTCGCCGGCAGGGCGAAGAGCCTGAAGGGGCTGATTGCGGCGCTGGAGAAGGAGGCTGCCGAGGCCGAGAAGGCGCGGCTTGCCGAGGCGGAGCGGCAGAAGCGTCAGGACGAACTCGCTGCACTACCCGTTCCGGAGGCGAATCAGCTCACTGCTGCGGCGCCTTTCCAGTCGCTGAAAGGCCAGCTTGCGCTGCCGGTCACAGGCAGGTTCGGCCGCCGTTTCGGCGACAAGGACGGTAACGGCGGCGTGATGCAGGGCGACACGGTTGCGACACAATCCGGCTCCATCGTCACGGCGCCGTCTGACGGGAGCGTTCTTTATGCGGGGCCATTCCGTTCTTATGGACAACTCTTGATCCTGAATGCCGGCGGCGGCTATCATGTCGTCCTGGCCGGGATGAGCAGAATCAGCGTCGTGTCGGGTCAATCCGTTCTGGCGGGTGAACCGATCGGGGCGATGGGCGAGGCAAGGGTCGCGAGCGCCTCGGCCGAGACTCTTGGAAATGCCCTGCCGGAACTCTACGTTGAGTTCCGCAAGGATGGGAAACCCGTCGATCCGGCCCCGTGGTGGGCGGACCGTCACTCTGGAAGGACAGGAAATGGTACGTAAATTGTCGCTTCTGTTCGCGGGTGCCCTGATGGGTGCCTCGGCCATGAGCCTTGTCTACGGAGCGCCAGGTTCGACGGCCAATGCCGCGGGTTCGGAGACCTACAAGCAACTCGCCATCTTCGGCGATATCTTCGAGCGGGTGCGGGCGCAGTATGTGACGCCCCCCGACGAGAAGTCGCTGGTTGAAAACGCCATCAACGGCATGCTGACCTCGCTCGATCCGCATTCGTCCTACATGAATGCGGAAGCGGCCAAAGACATGCGCGTCCAGACCAAGGGCGAGTTCGGCGGGCTCGGCATCGAAGTGACCATGGAGAACGAACTCGTCAAGGTGATCACGCCGATCGACGACACGCCGGCCGCCAAGGCGGGCGTTCGCGCCGGCGACTACATATCCGAGATCGACGGCGAGGAGGTTCGTGGCCTGACGCTGAATGACGCCGTCGAGAAGATGCGCGGCCTCGTCAACACGCCGATCAAGCTGACCATCCTGCGCGAGGGCGCCGACAAGCCGATCGAGATCACGGTCGTGCGCGACATCATCAAGGTGAAGGCGGTGAAGTACCGCGTCGAGGACGATGTCGGCTACATGAAGATCACCTCCTTCACCGAGAAGACCTATGACGACCTCGAGGAGGCGATCACCAAGATCAAGGAGCAGATTCCGGCCGACAAACTGAAGGGCTACGTGCTCGATCTCAGGCTCAATCCGGGCGGCCTGCTCGACCAGGCGGTCAGCGTCTCCGACACCTTCCTCGACCGCGGCGAAATCGTTTCGACCCGCGGCCGCGATCCGAAGGACGTGTCGCGCTTCGACTCGCGCCCAGGCGACGACATCGACGGCAAGCCGATGATCGTGCTCGTCAATGGCGGCTCGGCCAGCGCCTCGGAGATCGTGGCCGGCGCATTGCAGGATCATCGCCGCGCGACTGTCATCGGCACGACCTCCTTCGGAAAGGGCTCGGTGCAGACGATCATCCCGCTGTCGGAGAACGGTGCGCTCAGGCTGACGACCGCGCTCTATTATACGCCGGCCGGCAAGTCGATCCAGGGCAAGGGCATCACGCCCGACATCAAGGTCGAGCAGCCGCTGCCGGAGGATCTGGCCGGGCGCGACGTGACGCGCGGCGAATCCGACCTCAAGGGTCATATCAAGGGCGTCGAGGAGAGTGACGAAGGCTCGGGCTCGGCTGCCTATGTGCCGCCGGATCCGAAGGACGACGTGCAACTCGCCTACGCACTCGACCTCTTGCGCGGCGTGAAGACCGACCCAGCCTTCCCGCCAAACCCAGACAAGGCCGTGATGAACCAGTAAGGCTCTCCTTCAGGGCCGATCGGTAATTGTTGAATGCGTCGCTGCCGGGACCGAAAGGTTCCGGCAGTTTGATTCGAGCCCGAAGCATTTTCAAACCGCAGGTCGGCCGCTTGATGCAGCTGGAAAAAGACATCGATCGCCCGCTCGGCCAGGCCACCGGAACCGCGGCGCGCCCCCGGAGCCTCAAGCCGACGGCGCGTTCCGCAATCGGCGCTCTTTGCGTCCTCTCGATCCTCGCCGTCTCCAGCGCGATCGCGCTGCGCGAACGACCGTTCCGCAAGCCTGCCATATCGGTTACGACGACGCCGCTGGTGAGCGAGGCCGAGACGGTCGTGGAGCCCGCTCCGGAAATGGCAACGGCGACGCCCGCGCCGGCTGCCGGACCCAGAGGCGGTGCGTCGATCATCCATGTCGATCCGGATGATGCAGACAGGGGCAACGGGGTGATCATCATCCGCGATCCTTCCGCCATCGGCCAGAATCTTACCGTCGCGCACCTGCCCGACCCTGCTCTGATCGAGGAAAGCGGGACCGGACCGTTGCCTATCCGCGCCGCCGACGGGCGCCGGCCGGTGGATGTCTATGCCAGGCCATGGTCGGGCGCGCGCGGCGCCCGTGTCGCCATCGTCATCGGCGGGCTTGGCCTGTCGCAGACGGGAACGCAGGAAGCCATCCAGAAGCTGCCGGCCGAGGTGACGCTTGCCTTCGCTCCGCAGGGCAATTCGATCGGCCGCTGGATGAAGGCCGCCCGGCAGAAGGGCCATGAACTGCTTATGCAGGCGCCGCTCGAGCCCTTCGACTATCCCAACGTCAATCCAGGCCGCAATACGCTGACGGTCGCGGCGACGGCCGGGGAGAACATCGAGAAGCTGCATTGGACGCTGTCGCGCACGACCAACTACACCGGAATCATGAACTATATGGGTGCTCGCTTCGTCGCCGACGCCAAGGCGATGGCGCCCGTCATGGCCGAACTCGGCAGGCGCGGCCTGCTCTATCTCGACGACGGCTCGACCGCGCGCAGCGTCGCATCCGATCTCGCGCTCAAGGATCGGGTGCCCTTCGCCTCGGGCGACGCGATAATCGATGCCGAGCGCGACCGCGGCGCCATCCTGAAAGAGCTCGACCAGCTCGAAGCGACGGCGCGCGCCAAGGGTTTCGCGCTCGGCACCGGATCGGCCTTCGACGTGACTGTCGAAGCCGTAACGTCCTGGGTCGCGGAAGCCAAGAAACGTGGCATAGAGATCGTGCCGGTTTCCGCTGTGGCGCTGGACCCCGAGAAAGGCTGAGCATGGCAAGGAAACCCGTCGACCCCGAAACACTGCCCTACCGGCCCTGCGTCGGCATGACGGTGCTCAACCGCGAAGGCCTCGTCTGGGTCGGCCACCGCATCTCGGAACCCGACAGCGAGATGGCCGGCTCGAAACAGCTCTGGCAAATGCCGCAGGGCGGCATCGACGAGGGCGAGGATCCATTGCCGGCAGCCAAGCGCGAACTCTACGAAGAAACGGGCATGGAAAGCCTCGAACTGATAGGGGAGACGCCGGGCTGGATAAACTACGACCTGCCCGCCCAATTGGTCGGCATCGCCTGGAAGGGCAGGTATCGAGGGCAGACGCAGAAATGGTTCGCCTTCCGCTTCATGGGCGATCCCAGCGAAATTCGCGTCAACCCGCCGCCTGCCGGCCATGCTGCGGAGTTCGACCGCTGGGACTGGCGCAGGATGGACGAGTTGTCCGGTCTGGTGGTGCCATTCAAGCGCAAGGTCTATGACGAGGTCGCCGCCGCGTTCCGGCATCTTGCGGGCTGAACGCCGCCGACCATGCGGCGAGTCCGCGTCTTGCGAAGCATTATTCGGCGCGATTCCGGCAATCCTCCGAACCGAGACCCCGCATGTTCGAGTTTTTGTGCAAGAAAACGCCTCTAGGGCCCGCTTAAGCGATTATTATTTGTTATAAATAGGATTATGATCGCCGATAATTGCATATATGGCAAAATATTTGGCGATATATTGCGTGAAAACCGTCTTGGCATTAATGATCGGGCGACAATAACGGGTCCCGAGCAGGAAAATTGAACGCCCCGCTAGATACATCCGCCC
>JALYWP010000231.1 GCA_030852655.1 Pseudomonadota bacterium
ATGGCGTCATAAGGTCCGCCGGCCTCGTGACCTGCCTTGAGATCGCAGCGCACCACCGAGACGTTGTCGTAGCCGAGATCGGCAAGCGTCGATTCCGCCTTGTCGCCAAGCGAGATGTCGCTTTCCAGCGCAACCACCGACTTGGCCAACTTCGACAGCACGGCGGCGGAATAGCCGGTGCCGGCACCGACATCGAGCACCTTGTCGTTGGGGCCGATCTCCGCGAGCTGGACGAGCTTGGCGAAGGGCGACGGCTTCATCAGATAGCGCGCGCCCTGCCCGCTTTCGCCGGAAATCAGCAGATTTCGGTCGATATAGGCAAGCGACCTGCAATTCTCCGGCACAAAGGCTTCGCGCGGTACGGAAAGCATGGCGGTCAGCAACGGCAGGCTGGTCACATCGGTCGTACGCAACTGACCGTCGACCATCTTGACGCGGAGTTCGGAGAAATCGGCGGTCATCTTCGTCTGGCCCGAACTATGCGCGCGCCGCGCGCCCCTCAGTTACCCATCTCGCGACGATCGATCGCCCGGATGCAGCGCGCAAAGTGGAGGCCTCGCCCGGAATCGAACCGGGGTGCAAGGATTTGCAGTCCTCTGCGTAACCACTCCGCCACGAGGCCTCGCCGCTTCGGCGCGTGAGGCGGATCAATATGTTGGGACCGGGAACGCGTCAAGCGGCTGGGCGTCGATCCGACGGCTTTCCCGGCTATTTCAAATTGCCGCTGCGTCGCTTCCGACCGCCGCCCTTGCCAAACCGAGCGGCAGAGCCGCGCGAACGTTGCGGGGTCACGGACCGCCTATCGGATGTTCCCCGAGAAATCCGACAGCACGTTGCTTGAAACTCCTATCGCCGACCGCAAGCATGTGGTCGCGGCCCTCAATGGCGAAGCTCCAGGCGTTCGGCATCATGCCGGCAAGCTCATCAGCCGAACCGGCTATGTCATCCCTGGTGCCGACGGCAACCAGGGTCGGCTGCGCGATGCGCGACATCTCCGCCGCGCCAAGTAGCGTCCGCGAGGCGACGATGCAGGCGGCGAGCGCCTTGCGGTCGCTTTTCGTCTGGTCGGCAAAAGCACGAAACGCCTTGCCGCGGGGATGCGTCACGCTGGCCGCGTCCTCGGCGAGCAGTGCCGAGGCGATCGGATCCCAGTCGCCGACGCCGTCGACCATGCCGCTGCCCAGCCCGCCGAAAATCAGCGTCGCGACCTTCTGCGGCTCGGCCAGCGCCAGGAAGGCGGCAATGCGCGCCCCCATCGAGTAACCCATCACATGAGCCTGGGATATGCCGAGGTGGTCGAGCAGCGCCGAGGCATCGCCCGCCATCTTCTCAGGCGTATAGTCAGCCGGATCGTAGCTTTTCGAGGTGGCGCCATGGCCGCGATTGTCGAAGGCAATGGCACGGTAGCCGGCGTCGGTCAGTGTCTTCATCCAACCCGGCGACACCCAGTTGACCATATGGGTCGAGGCGAAGCCGTGGATCAGCAGCACCGGCTCGGCATCAGGCGCCGGCTGCTGGTCGATATAGACGAGGTCGAAGCCGTCATGGCTGAAGAACTGCATTGCTCCGGCAATTCCCTTGAGTATCGAGACCATTGCCTAGCCCGCACCGCCTGTCTTCGCAATGATCGGGTGACTTATCGTACTGCCATCCTCGATGCCCGTCTTTTCCGCAATCCCGCGCTTGAGTTCCAGCACGAAACGGACTGCTACCGCGCCGGGCGATATCTGCGCCTCCGAGAACGGCTCGCCTGGCAGCACGTCCAGAACCCTTCCATCCTCTCCGATGAAGACGAGATCGAGCGGCATCGGCGTGTTCTTCATCCAGAAGGCGACGGGTCTCGATTCCGGGAACACGAACAGCATCCCATGATCGTCGTCCATGCTTTCGCGAAACATCAGACCGGCGGATCGCTCGCTCTGGTCGTCGGCTATCTCAATGGTGAAGGAGTGGCCGCCGGTGGCAGTCTCCGCCACCAGCGGCGACGGGTCGACGGGCAGGCGCATCGCCTGGTCCGCCGACGACTGCGGCATGCCAAGATAGAAACCGAGCACGCCGACGATGGCGGCGATTGCCACGACGGCCAACAGAATCTTCCGGGTCATTTGGGCGGCCCCTGCTCGGCCGCGCCTTAGTGCGAGACCGGCAAGGTACCGATATCGGGATGAATTTCGGCGGCCATGAGGCCCTTGTCGCCGCGCCCGTAGCGAACCAGCACCACCTGCCCAGGCCTGAGCTCGGTCAGACCATAGCGCCTGAGCGTTTCCATATGCACGAAAATATCCTCGGTACCCTCGCCCCGGGTCAGGAAGCCGAATCCCTTAGTGCGGTTGAACCACTTGACCAGAGCGCGCTCCAGCCCGCTCTCTGGCGGCACGACGACATGCGTGCGCTGCTCCTGCATCTCGGCAGGATGAACGGCCGTCGAACTGTCCATGGAGATGACGCGGAACGCCTGCAGCCCGCGCTCACCCTGCTTGACGAGGCAGACCACGCGCGAGCCTTCGAGAGCGGTGTGGAAGCCGTCGCGCCTCAGGCACGTCACATGGATCAGAACATCGCCGAGCTGGCCGCCGTCCGGCAGGATGAAGCCATACCCCTTGGCGACATCGAACCATTTGATCGCCCCGGAAACCTCGATGATCCCCGCATCGTCGCCTTCGCGGCTGACAAAGGTTTCCTCTCCGGCTTCGTCGTGCCTCGCGATAGAGGCTCTTTCCCCCATCCGAACGCCCCCTGTCATGGACTGGTGCAGCTGATTCTAGACTCAAGATTAACACTGCACGCAAGCTTATGTGCAAGGCCCGCTCCTATTTTTTCACATATATACTGGGTTTGGGCAGGAGATGATAAACCGCATCAGCAAGCGTGTTGCCGACAGATGCGTGCCGCCCTATGTTCCCGCACCACCGAAAAGCCCGAGGAAAGACATGCGCTATCTGCACACCATGGTCCGCGTCTCCGACATCGATGCGTCGCTCGACTTCTACGTCACCAAGCTCGGGCTGAAAGAGACCCGTCGCATGGAAAACCAGC
Source organism: Pseudomonadota bacterium (assembly GCA_030852655.1). GTDB lineage: Bacteria > Pseudomonadota > Alphaproteobacteria > Rhizobiales > Rhizobiaceae > Mesorhizobium_K. The sequence continues at coordinate 3,037 of JALYWP010000231.1, forward strand.
AGGGCCGCTACACGCTGATCTTCCTCGCCGCTCCCGACGACGAGCAGGCCGGCATCAACGACAAGGCGCCGCTCGTCGAACTCACTTACAACTGGGATCCGGAGGACTACAAGGGCGGCCGCAATTTCGGCCATCTCGCCTATGAGGTCGACAACATCTACGAGACCTGCCAGCGCCTGATGGACAACGGCGTCACCATCAACCGCCCGCCGCGCGACGGCAACATGGCCTTTGTCAGGTCGCCCGACGGCATTTCGATCGAGCTCTTGCAGAAGGGCCCGGCGCTTGAAAAAGCCGAGCCCTGGGCGTCTATGGCAAACACCGGAAGCTGGTAGATCAAGCGAGGGGTCCCGCCGGTCACCTGATCGCGTCGGCAATCTTCGCCAGCGCCATCACCGTGTTCCAGTTGCGTGCGGTATTCGGCACGCCGATTCCCTTGTCGAATTTTTCTGCCAGCTTCGACGTTCCGAAACCTTCTGGCGTGTGCAGATAGGCAACATTGCCGACGATCTCGATGCGCTCGCCGCTCTTTGCAAAGGCGCGCAGCGCCTCGACCTTTGCCTTCTCCGGCCTGTCGGCAAGTACCGCCGCGTGAAGGAACTTCGGGACGGCAACTGCCTCCGGAAACGGATTGTTCGCAATTAATTCCGACCACTCGTCGCGCGTCAGCGCATAGATCGCCTTGTCGAAGCCGAATTCCCTGGCGCAGACTTTCGCCACCTCAGCGGTGACGCTCGCCGCACCCTCACTCGACGACAGTACCGCATTGCCGCTGTTGATGTAGGTCGCGACGTCCTTGAAGCCGACACCGGTCAGCGCCTCGCGCAGCGGTTTCACCGGAAGCTGCGTCGCGCCGCCGACGCCGCGGAACAGGATGATGTAGACGATCATATCACCAGCCCGGCGATGGTCTCGTTGTCGGTGATGTCCTGGTAGGCCCAGCCTGCTTCGTGGAAGCGCCTTGCCAGCACCTCGAAATTCTCCCGGTCCTTCGTCTCTATGCCGATCAGCACCGAACCGAAATTGCGCGCCGATTTCTTCAGATATTCGAAGCGGGCGATATCGTCGTCGGGCCCGAGCAGTTCGAGGAAATCGCGCAAGGCGCCCGGCCTCTGCGGGAAGCGGAAGACGAAGTATTTCTTCAGCCCCTCGAAGCGCAGCGCGCGCTCCTTCACGTCAGGCAGCCGCTCGAAGTCGAAATTGCCGCCCGAGACCACGCAGACGATCGTCCTTCCTCGTATATCCTTCCTCGGAAAATCCTTGAGCGCATCGATCGCCAGGGCACCCGCCGGTTCGAGTACGACGCCCTCGATGTTGAGCATCTCGATCATCGTCGCGCAGAGCCGGTTTTCCGGCACCAGCCTGACGGTATCGGCCGGGAACTCCTTGAGATGGCGGAACGGCTCGCGGCCGATCTCCGCGACCGCCGCCCCGTCGACGAAGTTGTCGACGCTTTCGAGCTTCACCCGCCGCCCGATCGCAAGGCTTTGGGCCAGGCTTGGTGCGCCCGATGGTTCGCAGAACACGAAGCGCATGTCGCGGCCGATCTCACGAAAATACCGCGTGACACCCGCCGAAAGCCCACCGCCGCCGATCGGCAGCATCATGATGTCGGGAGCGTGGCCGCCTGGCATCTGGTCGTCAATCTCCCATGCGACCGTCGCCTGTCCCTCGATGATGTGTTTGTGGTCGAAGGGCGGCACCATGTGCGCGCCGTTCGCCTCCGCGAATTCCTGCGATGCGCGATAGCAATCGTCGAAGAAATCGCCGAACAGCCTGATCTCGACGAACTCGCCGCCGAAGAGTTTCGTCTTGTCGATCTTCTGCTGCGGGGTCGTGACGGGCATGTAGACGACGCCTCGCCGACCCAAATGGCGGCAGATGAAGGCAAAACCCTGGGCGTGGTTGCCGGCCGAAGCGCAGACGAACAGTTCGGCCTGGTTTCCGGCGGCGAGCGCATGCCGGAAGAAGTTGAACGCGCCGCGGATCTTGTAGGAGCGCACCGGCGTCAGGTCCTCGCGCTTCAGGAACACCTTCGCACCGTGTTTCTTCGACAGGTAGTCGTTCTCCTGCAGCGGCGTTTCGGGAAAAATGCCGCGCATCGCTCTTGCTGCGTCCGAGACCTTGTTGGCGAAGCTGGCCATGGCGGATTCCTCGTTGCGCGCTGTTCCTGCCGCCATTTTGGCTTTCGCGCAACAGTGCAACGGTCGTCGCGCGCCGCCTGGGCCCTTTATCACGTTGGTGCCTTGCTAATGCCTTTTTCAGAAGCTCGGGGAAGGTTGAGCCAATAACAACAGGACGAATGGCCGGAGAGCGCAGACAGTGTTGAACCCGAAGCTTCTCATCCTCGCCGCAGCACTCCTCTGCGCCGGCTGCATGACGAACGACGACGCGACCGACCTCATCGGCACGGCGGCAATCCAGGTTTCCCCGACCGAGATCGCCGGCAATCATTCGATCTTCGTCGCTACCACGCGCAAGGCATCGGCCGATGCCAGGGTTTTTGGCAATTCGCGCTCACCGGAGCTCAACTTCGCGCGCGTCAACGTGACCGTGCCGAAGGTGCACAAGACCGGCCAGATCGAACGCAAGAAGCCGGGCAAGGATGACGACCCGCTGAAATTCTTCACTGCGACGGAGGTTGTCGCCTTTGACGCACAGCCGCAATTTTCCTCGGCGCTCAGCGCCGACATCGCAGCGCGCGGCGGCCGCGCCATGGTCTTCATCCACGGCTACAACACTTCCTTCGACAGCGCCGTCTACCGCGCCACGCAGATCGCGCATGATTCCGGCTATCCGGGAACGCCCGTCCTGTTCTCCTGGGCGTCGGGCGGCTCGACCAAGGACTATGTCTACGACAAGGAGAGCGCCAGCGTCGCGCGCGACCAGCTCGAGGCAACGCTGCGCCTGCTTGCGCAGTCCGGTGCGCGCCGCATCGACATAGTCGCGCATTCGATGGGTACCTGGGTGACGATGGAGGCGCTGCGCCAGCTTGCGCTCACCGGGAACCGCAATCTCGGCGGCAAGCTCGGCGACGTGGTGCTCGCCTCGCCTGATATCGATGTCGACGTGTTTAAGAGCCAGATGCGCCGCTACGGCAAGCCGGACCGTCCCTTCTTCCTGATATTGTCCACCGACGACCGCGCGCTAAGGCTCTCCAGCATCCTGGCGGGCAACGAGCGTGTCGGCGACTTCGGCGACCCGGCCGTCCTCGCCGAACTCGGCGTGATCGTCGTGGACGTCTCCCACCGGGAGGGCGGCGACAGTCTCAACCACACCAAGTTCGCCGACAATCCGGAACTGGTGAAACTGCTCGGCAAGCGGCTGCGTGAGGACGACGGCTACGCAAGCGACCGCCAGGTTACCGACCGCATCAACATGCTCAACCAGGGCATGTGACTTCGCGGAGACTCCGGGACGCTGGCGCAGCCGAGGCGCAGTTAACGCTGGACCGGGCATCGTTCTGGTTCTATCCGTTCTCGGAAGCGTCAAACGGGGGCGGCGCCGGAGCTGTTATCGTGCGTTCAAGGCTGCTCATACTCGCGCTGATCTCGATCACCGTTTCCGGCTGCATCAGCGAACGCAAGCACGAGCTTCTGGCCGCCAACCCGGCTGCGTCGCCAGCGGCGGGCGTTGCCGCCAAGCACGACATTTTCATCGCGACCACCCGGAAAAAAGCCGATGACGTGCGAGTCGTGTTCGATCGCCAGCGCTCCGACACGCTGGGCTTCGCCCGCGTCGGCGTGACCGTGCCGAAGGATCATGAGATCGGCCGCATCGAGCGTGCCAAGGACGGCAACCCCGGCAATCCGGCGACGGATTTTGCCGCGGTCGACCTGACGATCTACGATTCCGCCCCGGCGTTTACGACCGCTGTTTCCAATGAGGGCGATCGCGTCCTGGTTTTCGTCCACGGCTACAACACCGGTTTTGACGACGGTGTCTATCGCCTCACCCAGATCACGCACGACACCAAATATCCGGGCACTCCCGTTCTCTTTTCATGGGCGTCGGGCGCCAAGACCCGCGACTATGTTTACGATAAGGACAGCAGCACAGCCGCCCGCGACGACCTGGAGGCGACGCTCGTCATGCTCTCCCAGTCCCCTAGGGTAAAGAGCATCGACTTAATTGCCCACTCGATGGGCAACTGGCTGGCGATGGAGGCGTTGCGCCAACTTGCCATTGCCGGCAACCGCGACCTCGACGGCAAGCTTGGCTATGTCGTGCTCGCCTCGCCAGATATCGACGTCGACATCTTCAAGAAGCAGATGAAGCGCTACGGCAAGCCTGACAAACCGTTCGTCGTCCTCCTCTCGGCCGACGACAAGGCACTGCGCATATCCAGCTTCATCGCAGGAAAACAGGCGCGCGTCGGCGACGATGCAAATGCCGCGGAACTCGCGGAACTGGGCGTCACCGTGGTGGATCTCAGTTCGGCCCGGTCGGGCGACAAGCTCAATCACGCAAAGTTCGCCGACAATCCGGTTCTCGTCCAATTGCTGGGCGACAGGCTGCGTCTGCCGGACAGTCTGCAGCCGACGCAACAACAGGCCAATGACCGCATCAACCAACTGGCTGGCGGATTGGGCCAGGCCGCGGCGATCGTCGTCACCACCCCGCTGCGGATAATGACGCTCGGCGCCATCGAATAGGGCTTGCGTGGGCTTCAGACGAAAAGTTCGACTTTCTCGAACGTTCTGACATCCACCAGCCCGACATCCGAGATCCGAAGTTCCGGGATGACGACCAGGGCCAGCAGCGAGTGCTGCATATAGGCGTTGTTGAGCGTGCAGCCGCATGCGCGCATCGCTTCGGCCAGCTTTTCGGCCTTGGCAGCAACGACCTCGGCGCGCTCGTCGGACATCAGCCCGGCGATCGGCATCTCGACCAGCGCCAGTTCTTTCCCTTTCGAGAACAGCACGACGCCGCCCCCCACTTCGGCAAGCCGGTTTGCGGCGAGCGCCATGTCCTGTTTGTTGGTGCCCACCACGATCATGTGGTGGCTGTCATGCGCAACGGTCGAGGCCATCGCGCAGTCCTGACTGTAGCCGAAACCCGACACCAGCGCGTTGACCACCTTGCCGGTGCCCCTGTGGCGGTCGACCACCGCGATCTGACATACGTCGTTCGCCCGGTCCATTGCGACCAGCCCTTGCTCAACCGGCAGGTCGGCCTCCAGTGCCCTGGTCGGCGCCTGGTTCTCGATGACGCCGATAACGCGCGCCCTCACCTCGTTGGCTCCAGCCGGCGCCTCAATATCGAAATCCTTCGCATCGATCGGCCTGCCGACATGGACCGTATTGCGCGCGCTCTCAGGGTAATCATAGGACGGGATGTCGATGACGAGTTTGCCGCTCTCCGCCACCAGCACGCCGCGCGAAAAAACCTGGTCGATCTTCATTTCGGCGAGGTCCGAGACGACAAGGAAGTCGGCGAGCCTGCCCGGCGCGATCGAGCCTATCTCGCGGTCGAGCCCGAAGTGCTGGGCAGTGTTCAGCGTCGCCATCTGTATCGCCGTCACCGGCTTCAGCCCCTGTGCGATGGCATGGCGCAATACGCGGTCCATGTGGCCCTCGTTCACCAGCGTGCCGGAATGGCTGTCGTCGGTGCAGAGGATGAAATTGCGCGGATCGATGCCCTGTTCGGTCACCGCCTTCACCTGCTCCGCCACGTCGTACCAAGCGGAGCCGAGCCTGAGCATAGCCTTCATACCGAGCCGAACACGCGCGATCGCATCGGCCGCGCGCGTGCCCTCGTGGTCGTCCTCCGGGCCGCCCGCGACATAGCCTGCGAAGGGCAAGCCGAGATCGGGCGAGGCGTAATGGCCGCCGACCGTCTTGCCTGCCTTCATGGTCTCGGCAATTTCTCCCGCCATCTTGGGATCGTTGGCCGCAACGCCCGGAAAATTCATAACTTCGCCGAGACCAATGATGTTTTCCCAGCCCATGGCCTCGGCGATTTCGGCCACACCGAGCGTCGCGCCGGGATTCTCCAGCCCCGGCGCGGAGGGCACGCAGGACGGCATCTGCACATGGACGTTGACCGGCATCGCCAGCGCCTCGTCATGCATCAGCCGCACGCCGTGCAGGCCGAGCACATTGGCGATCTCATGCGGGTCGATGAACATCGACGTCGTGCCATGCGGGATCACGGCACGGCAGAATTCTGTCACCGTCACCATGCCGCTCTCGACATGCATGTGCGCGTCGCAGAGCCCGGGCACGAGGTAGCGCCCCCCGGCATCGACGACCGCGGTACCCTCGCCGATCGTGTGGCCGGCGTCCGGCCCGCAATAGGCGAAGCGCCCGCCGACGATGGCGATGTCGGTGCCCCGGATGATCTCGCCGGAATGCACGTTGACCCAGCGCCCGTTCCTCACGACCAGGTCGGCGGGCTTGCGTCCTGTCGCGACGTCGACCAGCAAGGTCGCGATCTCGGCCCAGGGCAGCGGCTTTGCCGCGCCATTCGCCGGCGTTTTTGCCATTAACATGCTCCTTGCATTTGCCGGACCTTGCCAACAGAGGTCGTGAAGCGCCAGTACCCGTCCGTTTCCGGACATGCAATGACCCGAGACGTTCCGCCGTGGCCGGCGGCTGGCAGGTCTCGCTCTTGGAAGTCCAGCAGGCGATCCACCTTAGAGCCGATTTCCGCATCCTGAAGGATGGCACAGGCACCGGAGCCGAGCGCCCCCGAGCCGCTAAACCTTACCCACGGGCATTTCTCCGCTATCTAAGCCTTTCGTCTAGCAGACACCGGGCAAATCGCGCCTACGGCGGCATTTTCGGTTGATTTTCCGCTCGAAACCCGAATGTTGCTATCGACGCAGTTCGGGGCAGCCCGGAGCCAACAACAAGAAGATCGAAACCAGGGAGAAGACAATGAAATCTGTGCTCACAGCCATTTCTTTCGCCGCGGCGGCCGCCATGCTGCCGCACGCTGCCTCGGCTCAGGACTATCCTGACCGGCCGATAACGATTGTCGTGCCGTTCTCGGCCGGCGGGCCGACCGATACCGTGACAAGGCTGATCGGCGAGCCCATGGCCAAGGCATTGGGTACCGAGATCGTCATCCAGAATGTCACCGGCGCAGGCGGCACGGTTGCCGCCGGACAGGTCGCCAAGGCAGAGGCGGATGGCTACACGGTCCTGATGCACCATATCGGCATGTCCACCGCGCCGACGCTCTACAAGAACCTCCCCTACGATCCGCTCAAGGATTTCGCCACGATCGGGCTGGTCACCGAGGTGCCGATGACGATCATTGCCCGCAAGGATTTCGAGCCGGCCACGCTGCAGGACCTCGTCGACTACGTGAAGACCAACACGGACAAGGTGACCTACGCCAATGCCGGCATCGGCGCCGCGTCGCATCTCTGCGGCCTGCTGTTCATGGACGCCATCGGCGCCCAGGCGACCACCGTCCCCTATCAGGGCACCGGCCCCGCACTGACCGATCTCGTCGGCGGCCAGGTCGACTTCATGTGCGACCAGACCACCAACACCACCGGCCAGATCAAGGCCGGCGAGGTCAAGGCTTATGCCGTCACCACGCCTGAGCGGCTGGCCAGCCTTCCCGACCTGCCGACCACCAAGGAAGGCGGGCTCGACATGGAGGTCAGCGTCTGGCACGGCCTCTACGTACCGGCAGGCACCCCGGACGACGTCATCCAGAAGCTCTCCTCGGCGCTGCAGACCGCGCTGAAGGATCAGAACGTCATCGATCGCTTCGCCGAACTCGGCACCACCCCGGTGGCACAGGATCGGGCGACGCCGGCCGCGCATACCGAGACGCTGTCGTCGCAGATCGAGCTGTGGAGGCCGATCATCGAGGCCGCCGGCGTTGCTGCCAATTGAGATCACCGAGCATGATCCGGAACGGCCATCTGCGTTCCGGGCTCGTGCTTGATACCGACTTATATGCGGGGCGGGTCTTTTCGGGCCGCCCCGCATATACTAATCACGATCGGCTCGCAGGTTGGGACGCGCTGCCATGACTGTACAAAGGTCGCTGAAGGACCTGCTCGCCGGACTGATCTTCATCGGCCTGGGCCTCGCTTTCGGTTATGCCACGCTGGACTACGACATCGGCAGCGCCTTCCGGATGGGACCCGGCTATTTCCCGCTGGTCCTGGCGGGGATACTCACGTTTCTGGGCATCGTGATAACTGTCCAGTCCTTCGCCAGCGGGCCTGACGAAACGCCGATCGGGCGCGTGCCATGGCTCGCGCTGGTGCTCGTTCTTGGAGGCGTCGTGTTCTTCGGCGCAACCGTGCGCGGCCTCGGCTTTGCACCGGCACTGTTCGTCACCACCTTCCTGAGCGCGTTCGCCAGCGAGCGCACCGGTGTGCTCGGGGCGCTGATCCTGGCTGTCGGGATGGTCGCGATTTCGATGGTCATCTTCGTCTGGGGGCTGGGCGTGCCGTTGCGGACCGTCGGACCCTGGCTGACCTTCTGAGGGCGTCGCAGCATGGACCTCATAGCCAATCTCGGCCTCGGCTTCGACGTCGCCTTGACGCCTATCAACATCCTCTATTGTTTCGTCGGCGTGCTGCTCGGCACGCTGGTCGGCGTCCTGCCCGGCATCGGGCCGACCGGTACCGTCGCGATCCTGCTTCCCATCACCTTCACCTTCGAGCCGGTAACGGCGCTGATCATGCTCGCCGGCATCTACTACGGAGCCCAGTATGGCGGCTCCACCAGCGCCATCCTGATTAACCTGCCGGGCGAATCCTCCTCCGCGATCACCGCCATCGACGGCCACCAGATGGCGCGGCAGGGCCGTGCCGGCCCCGCGCTGGCCACCGCAGCGATCGGCTCATTCTTCGCCGGCACGGTCGCCACCCTGCTGCTCGCCATAGCGGCGCCACCGCTGGCGCGCGTGGCCCTGAAGTTCGGCTCGGCGGAATATTTCTCGCTGATCGTGCTCGGGCTGGTCGCCTCAGTCGCGCTGGCCCATGGTTCCATCATCAAGGCGCTGGGGATGATCGTGCTCGGCCTGCTGCTCGGCATGGTCGGCCAGGACCTCTACAGCGGCCAACCGCGCTTCACCTTCGGCTTTTTCGAGCTCTACTCCGGCATAAATTTCGTCCCGCTCGCGGTCGGCGTCTTCGGCGTCGCCGAGATCCTGCGCAACTTGGAGGACGAGAAGACACGAACCCTGCTGGTGAAGAAGGTCGAGAGCCTCTGGCTGACCAGGGACGATATACGGCGCATCGTCTGGCCGATCCTGCGCGGGACGGGGTTAGGCTCGCTTCTCGGCGTACTTCCGGGCGGGGGTCATGTGCTGGCGGCCTTCGCTTCCTATTCGCTCGAAAAGAAGATGTCGCGCGACGAGTCCCAGTTCGGCCACGGCGCCATCGAGGGCGTCGCTGCGCCGGAATCGGCCAACAATGCCGCCGCCCAGACCTCGTTCATTCCCCTGCTCACGATGGGCATCCCGGCGCACCCGGTGATGGCCCTTATGATCGGCGCCTTCATCATCCATGGCATCACCCCCGGCCCCAACGTCGTCACCGACGAGGCCGCGCTGTTCTGGGGGCTGATCGTATCGATGTGGGTCGGCAACCTGCTCCTGATCGTGCTCAACCTGCCGCTGATCGGCCTGTGGGTGAAGATGCTGACCATCCCTTACCGGATGCTCTTCCCATCGATCATCGCCTTTGCCTGCATCGGCACCTATTCCATCGGCTCCAATGCGTTCGACGTCTACGCCATCTCGGTGCTCGGGCTGCTCGGCTACGTGCTGGTGAAGCTCGACTGCGAGCCGGCTCCGCTGCTGCTTGGGTTCGTGCTCGGCCCGCTGCTGGAAGAGCACCTGCGGCGCGCCATGATCATTTCGCGCGGCGATCCGATGACCTTCATCGAGCGGCCGATCAGTGCCGGCCTGCTTGCCCTTGCCGTCGTCGCCATCGGGCTGTCGCTCCTCCCGGCGATCCGCCGCAAGCGCGAGGAAGTCTTCGTCGAGGAGGATTGAATTCGGTGCCCGGTGCCTCGGCGTACGCCAAGCCCGTCAGTGCCTTATGACGATGCGCGTGTTAGCCAATCCTTCGGCCTTCGCCAGCGAGAACAGTTTCGCGGCATGGGCGGGTGCCAGACGAACGCAACCGGACGAGGCCGGCCGCCCGAGCCTTTTGGTCTGGTAGGTGCCGTGCACTGCGTAATTGCCGTTGTAGAAGATCGAATACGGCATCGGCGCATTGTTGTAGCGGCTGGACTTGTGGTGGCGCGACAGCCATTTCGCGCTCCAGCTGCCGGTTGGCGTGACCTTGCCACGCCGCGCCGTCGACACCGGCCAGCGGCCAATAACGGTGCCGCGATGCACGACCGTCATGGTCTGCGTGGAAATTGAGACGTTCGCCGTCAGCGTGGCGGCGACGGCGACAGTAGTCTGCGCAAGCGCAAGCAAGACAAGTGCCGCCAGAAACGGAATGAATTTGTTCATGACGTTGCGTTACCTTGATGAGACAAGGCCATTAAGTGACGATAATCGTTGCGAATTCATTGACGAATGGAGAGCAATTCCACCGCTGCCGCCAAGGCTCGACCTGCAAACAATCCCACCTCACGCAGATAGTTGTCGCTATTTGGACGCGGCAAAATTGCTCGAATGCCGTCGGCCGGCGCTCTTGCCAGCGCCCATTGGACGCGCCCATAGTCGGCGTAGCCCGATGCGGGCGTGGGGAGGAAGTCATGACGAAATGGAGTTGGGGCCCTCGCGCGGCCGCCGCCTGCGGCGTGATCGCGTTCTTGCTGGGAACGGCCGCGGGACTGAGCAGCGCCGCGGCCGCTGTCGTGATCCAGCACACGACAATCTATATTTCCACCCTGCCGAAAGGCTGCGTGAAGAAGACGTACAAGGTCAACGGCAGCGAGTTGATCATCTGGAAATGCGGAACGTCGTATTACCAGCCGTACAATGGCCGTTACATGCGCGTTTACATCAGATAGCGGCTTGGGCGCCGTACGGGCGGCAACATGGTGCGGACGGTGGGACTCGAACCCACATGGCCAAGGCCGAGGGATTTTAAGTCCCTTGCGTCTACCGGTTCCGCCACGTCCGCGTCGGCCGTCTTTTCAGGCGCGCAGGGTCAGTCGTCAAGC